>JAAYST010000105.1 GCA_012518265.1 Candidatus Methanofrustulum fimipullorum
TAATTCGGTTCCGCAAGTAAAAGCCGTTATGGGAAAGATTATGGGAGAATTTCCGCATTTGAGAAAATTCCCGAAAGAAGTATCGGAAGCAATAAAAAATATAACCGACAGATTGTCGGGAGAGACTTCTGAGTTTTGGAATGAAAGATTAACGGAGTTGGCACCGGAGTTAATCGATGAAATTCATACAAAAAAAGAGCCGGACAAGGGGCTTAAGGCTTTAAAAAATACGGAAGGAAGAAAAGTTGTTATGCGTTTTGCACCAAATCCGAACGGGCCGCCGACTATAGGAAGCTCGCGCGGAATGATTGTAAATTCTGAATATGTAAAAATGTATGACGGAAAATTCGTTTTGAGATTTGACGATACCGATCCGGATCAAAAAAGACCGATGCTTGAGGCGTACGATTGGTATGTTGACGATTTTAAATGGCTCGGCGTAATCCCGGATGAAATCTATAATGCATCAGACAGATTGCCCAAATATTATGAAATTGCAAAAGAGCTTATAGAAAAAGGACACGCCTATGTTTGTTTCTGTGACGGGGAGACGT
Organism: Candidatus Methanofrustulum fimipullorum; assembly: GCA_012518265.1. Taxonomy (GTDB): domain Archaea; phylum Halobacteriota; class Methanosarcinia; order Methanosarcinales; family Methanosarcinaceae; genus Methanofrustulum; species Methanofrustulum fimipullorum. The sequence goes on from JAAYST010000105.1 coordinate 555, forward strand.
TTAAATCTTTAAAAGATACAAAAAAACCGTGTCCTGACAGAAATGCAAACGTTAGCGAAAATCTTGAAAATTGGGAAAAAATGCTTGCCGGGAAATTTGAAGAGCAAGAGGCCGTTTTGAGAATTAAAACCGACATTGAACATAAAGATCCTGCACTGAGAGACTGGGGCGCTTTCAGAATTTTAAAAATCGGACACCCGAGGCCGGAAATAGGTGACAGATTTTGTGTTTGGCCGCTTCTTGATTTTCAAGGAGCTGTTGACGATTATTTAATCGGAACTACTCATATTATAAGAGGAAAAGATTTAATCGACAGCGGTAGACGACAGAAGTATATATACGATTATATGGGATGGACTTATCCTGAACTTTTGCATTGGGGCCGCATAAAAATTGAAGAATTCGGAAAATTAAGCACGAGCGGAATTAAAGCTTCAATCGGAAAGGGCGAATATACCGGATGGGACGACCCGAGGCTTCCGACAGTTCGTGCAATCAGAAGAAGAGGAATTCAACCTGAAGCACTTAAAAAGTTTATGATAGATTTGGGAGTAGGCGAAACTGACATAAGCATAAGTATGGAGTCTCTTTATGCCGAAAACAGAAAGTTTATAGACCCCTTATCAAACAGATATTTCTTTGTTTGGGATGCGGTTGAAATCGAAATTGACGGTTTGAATCCGACTGTTGCTGAAGCACCGTTTCACCCCTCAAATACGGAAAATATGAGGAAAATAAAAGTCGATTCAAACAAAGTTTTAATATGTAATAGCGATTATACGAAATTTGAAAAAGGAGATATTGTAAGATTGAAAGATTTGTGCAATATAGAAATTACTTCGGTTTCTCCGTTTAATGCAAAATTCATAGACAATTCACTTGAAACTCTTAAGAAAACGAAAGCCAAAATAATACACTGGGCACCGACTGATGCAATTACGGTAAAAATCGTTGAACCTGAAAGAATTCTTGAAGGAAAAGGAGAAGAAGGAATTAAAAATGAACTCGACAAAGTAGTTCAGTTTGAAAGATACGGATTTTGCAGAATCGACTCCGTAAGCGATGATGAAGTAGTTGCATACTTTACACATAAATAATGTTTAATATTGTTTATTTTTTATGTTTTTATAATTTGTTTTATTTAATTTGTTTAATTTAATTTGTTTAATTTTATAATTTGTTAAATTTTTTATGACAGCAGGTGAATTTCTGTATGAAAATATTGGTAAGCGATAAGTTATCCTCGGAAGGTCTTGAAATACTTGAGAAAAGCGGATTTACGGTTGACGTAAAAACAGGTCTTTCCGAAGATGAATTGGTAGATATAATTGGAGACTACGTTGCTTTGGTAATCAGAAGCGGAACTCAAGTTACAAAAAGAGTAATTGATGCGGCCGATAAATTAAAAATTATAGGAAGAGCGGGAGTAGGTGTCGATAATGTAGATATTGAAGCCGCAACAAAAAAAGGAATTATAGTTTCCAATACTCCTCAGGGAAATACGCTTTCGGCGGCAGAGCACACATGCGCAATGATGCTTGCAATGGCAAGAAACATACCGCAAGCGTGTGAATCGTTAAGAGAGTTGAAGTGGGAAAGAAGTAAGTTTACCGGTGTTGAATTAAACGGAAAAACTTTGGGAATCATAGGTCTTGGAAGAATCGGAGCGGAAGTCGGAAAGAGAGCTCAGTCTTTTAATATGAAACTGATCGGTTTTGACCCGTTTGTAACGGAAGAGAGAGCAAAATCAATAGGGGTAGAACTCAAAACTGTTGAAGAAATCGCAAGAGAAGCTGATTTTATTACGGTTCACACTCCTTTGACAAAAGATACTGAAAATATAATTGACGAGCCCGAATTTGCCATAATGAAAAAGACTGCCAGAATTATAAATTGTGCAAGGGGCGGAATTATAAATGAAAACGCTTTGGCAAAAGCCGTTTCAACGGGACAAATAGCAGGTGCCGCAATTGACGTTTTTTGTGACGAACCGCCGTTTGATTCTCCGCTTTTAAAAGATGAGAGAATTATAGTAACACCGCACTTAGGCGCATCTACTGTTGAAGCGCAAGTAAATGTGGCAATCGATATTGCTAACGAAATTGTCAGCGTTTTAAACGGGGGAGATGCGAAAAGTGCTGTAAACATGCCGTCGATAAGACCGGAAACGGCAGAAATTATAACTCCTTATTTGAAACTTGCGGAAATTACGGGAAAGATTGCGGGGACGCTTTTCGGTTCAAGCTATAACAAAATTGAAATTTCGTACAGAGGCGAAATTGCAACGAAAGATACGAGAACTGTTACTTTGGCCGCCTTAAAAGGCGTTTTGCAAACGGCACTTGGTCCGCGCGTAAATTATGTAAATGCGCCCGGTCTTGCAAAAGACAGAGGCGTCTTAATTTCGGAGAAGAAAACAGAAACGTCAGAAGAATATACATCCGTTTTTTCAATAAAATTGGTCGGAAAATCCGGAAGCAAAGAGATAAGAGGAACCGTAATAGAAGATGAAATAAAAATCATCGAAGTAGACGGTGAAAATATAGATGTTTATCCGTCCGAAAATATGGTATTTGCATACCACATAAATCAGCCAAACGTAATCGGACCCGTTTGCTTAATTTTGGGCAAAAACGGAATAAATATATCCGGAATGCAAGTCGGAAGAGTTCCTGTCGGAAAAGAAACTATAATGGCAATCAGTATCGATTCCGAAGTTTCGGAATCGGTTCTGAAAGAGTTAACAGTCGTCGACGGAGTTACAAGCGCAAAACTTGTTCATTTGTAAAAATATAAATATAAAAAAATAAATATATAAAAAAAATAAATAGCCGCATAATATGTAATAAAAGCATTTATCTTTAAAAATATAAAAGTGATTCACATGGCAGAAACAATTCAAGAAATATTAAACCAAAGTTTAAAACTTTGGAAAACGAATTTACCTATTTCCGTTGCATACGTATTATATAGTATTTTAAACGTCATAGTATCAATTGCAGGAATCGGGATAATTTCGTATTTATTGTTAAAAGACATCCCGGCGGAATTGGTAAGTCCGGAACTGTTTAAGTTTAATAATGAAGCTCTTTTAAACCAATTTGGAGAACATTTGATAAAAGCGCTTACGACTAATTGGAATTGGCTTATAATATTAATAACGATTTTGGTATTATTTATCATAGTCGCATTAATCACAGCCTATTTTTATGCAGGCCTTACCGGAATGTGTAAAATCGCAAATGAAAACGGAAAAACGGGATTTTCCGATTTAATGAAGTACGGAAAAGATTATTTTATAAAAATGCTTGTAGGATTTATATTATATTTTATAGTTTTAATGATTATAACGATTCCGTGTTCATTTATAATTGGATTAGTCAACATTTTATTGACAATGATTCACCCGTATTTAGCAGCAATAATGAACCAAATTTTCGGCCTTTTTATGACACTCATAGCTCTTTTCCTTACATTTTCGCTATATTCAATCGTAATTGAAGAAAATAAGGGAGCTCTTAACGGATTCAAAGCGGGACTTTCTTTTATTATAAACAACTTAAAAGACGCTTCAATTTTAGTCATTCTTTTAACAATTGTTTCGTTTTTATTCTCGTTACTCATGAATATAATGAGCTTTGCGTTTTTTTATTTATACTCTATGAATCTTTCGATCGTTTTGATAACAGTTATAGGAATATTGTTGGGACTTGTTACAATAATAATATCGTTACTGTCAATTGCATTCATCAATCCTTATTTCCACATAGCATTCGTGAGACTTTATATGAGCAGAACGAACAAATATTTAAGAAGTAAAAAATAATTGGCATGCAATTGATGTTGAAAAAAATTAATAAATTTGAAAGTAGAAAAAGTAGGGATAAAGATGGCGGAAGATATTTCAACAATATTAAACAAAAGTTTTAATGCATGGCGTTCCAATTTATTAATAACGGCAATTTACGTGTTACAAGGAATTGTAGGCGGTATAGTAATAATTCCGTTTGCAATTGCGTTAGTTGTTGCGATTGTTATACTTGCCGGAGCAGGTGCCGTAAATATATCCGACGGCGATTTGAGCAGTTTACAATCAATTTCCGTATTTGTAATAGCATTAATAATGTTATTTATGATTCTGCTTTTCATAATATTGCTTCTAATCGGTTCGTTTTTTACGGCGGGAATTATCGGAATGTGTAAAAATTCGATTTTGACCGGAAAAACAACAATCAACGATTTTATCAAATACGGAAAATTATATTTTAAAAATACGCTTGGCGTAAATATTATTTCATTAATAGTTACGTTTGCGGCAGTAGCCTTTTTTGCTGCAGTTTTTATTGCCATATTCATTTTGATAGGCATGTTTTCAGGTGCGGAATTGACAACTGATGCGCCAACCGCCGGTCAAATGGTAATTTTGGCATTTATTTTCTTAATGGGACTTGTAGCGTATATACTGATATTTTTCATATCTCAAATAATGACTTTTTTAGTATACGGAACGGCACTTGAAGAAAAAAGTCTGACTGAAGGGCTTAAAAAAGCATGGGAAATTGTAAAAAATAATTCAAGAACAGTACTCCAATTGATTGCAATAAATGCAATATTCGTAATTGCCGTTTTGTTAATAAACATGGGAAGCGAATTCTTGGGCGTAAATAATGCAATATTGGGAATAGTATTTATGATTGTTCAAATGGTTTTCGGAATTATAGGTATTCTATTTTGGGAACCCTTTATGATTATAGCTTATAACTGTTGCTACATTAACGCTGCAGGAATAGAGTCTGAACAAGTACAAGAAAAACAACAATACATGCAAGAAGA
>JAAYST010000022.1 GCA_012518265.1 Candidatus Methanofrustulum fimipullorum
AAATCAAATAAATCAAACGAATCGAATGAATCAAATAAATCGAAAAAAATCAAACGATCGAATAAATCAAATTAATTCAATAGACAAAGATGAACTTGTTCGTTTATTTATATCGATTGAACCCGATGATTTGCTTTTAAAAACTTTCGATGAAATAACTTACGTTTTAAAAGAAAACACAAGAGGGAGCTATACAAGAAGTGAAAATATTCATTTAACATTAGTTTTTATCGGAGAAATAAAAGAAGAAAAAATCGATTCAATCAAACAAACAATGGACGAAGTTTCATTTGATTCTTTTGAAATTCTACTCTCAGCAATCGGCCGATTTAAAAGATACGGAGGCGACATCGTATGGGTCGGTTTTAAAAATGAAAAAAAGCTTGAACTTTTAGTTGAAAACTTAAAAGCGAAGCTTTTATCGCAAGGATTTGAAATTGATAAAAAGAAATTCACGCCCCATATAACACTTGGCAGAAGAATTAAATATAATACACATTTTGATGATTTTTTACAAAAAGTAAACGATAAAGAATTAATAAAATCGCAGAAAATGAACGTATTAAAATATTCGCTAATGAAATCGGAAGTAATTGACGGAAAAAGAGTTTATACCGAAGTTTATTCAAAACATGCAAACGAAAAATGAAGTTGCATATACAACTTCATTTTTCATTTGCAGTTCTTTTTGGTTTCTATTTTTTATTTATTTTATTTTATTTCAATTACAAGAAAGATTTATATATCAAAAAGTACTTCTTGTGTTGCCAATTACTTTTCTAAATAAGACATAAATATATTCAACCGACTGCTGATTGTATTTTATAAATTTTATAGTAAACATCAATTATCGGTTTTATTAGATATTACACAATTTATTGTGTATTTCTGTATTTAAAAATTTACATAATAATTTTACAGTTTTTATACTGTTAATTAATATTTTTTTGAATTTTATATTATGAGAAGGGATTCTATTTCATTATGAAAACAAATGACACTCATTATGAAAACAAATGACACGGATATTTAACATAAATCAAATCAAGTGATACGATGGCAAGAAGAAAACAACAAAAGAAAGTAGACAGTTGGAGAGACAAGAAATGGTATAACGTAGAAGCGCCCGGCTTTTTAAACAGAGCAATTGTTGGGCAAACTATTGCATCCGACCCCGCTTTAATACCGGGAAGAATTATCGAAACAACTGTAGGTGAAATGACAAACGATATGTCCAAAAACAACATTAAAATGAGATTTAAAGTTAAAAATGTCAGCGGAAACGTTGCACAAACCGAATTTATAGGACATACACTTACAAACGATTACATAAGATCGATGGTCAAAAGACAAACATCGAGAATCGATGTTGTTTTATTGGTACGAACAGCAGACGGGTATATAGTTTCTATAAAACCGACAAGCTTTACGGTTAAAAGAGCAAGAGCAAGCAAAATTAAAGGAATTAGAAAACTCATGACGCGTATAGTCGTCAGAAGAGCTGTTAAATTGAATTTTGAAGATTTGGTGCAAGAAGTAATTACAGGAAGAATTGCATCAACAATCTACAAACAAGCGAAAAACATATACCCGCTTAGAAGAGTGGAAATTAGAAAAACTGAAGTTATAAAAGCTCCTGTTGCAAGAAAACAAACAAAAGCGGAGCAAGAAGAACAAAACCAGGCTCCTGAAATCGCAGAAGCATGAGTTCTTTATAATTTCTTTATAAAATTAAAAAAATGTAATATAAGGCGAAGCCTTATATTACATTTTTATTAATTCTATTTAATTCTTTTTTAATCTGTTTTTTTAACCTTTTTTAATCCGTTTTTTAAATCTTTTTAAATCTATTTTTTAAAACCTTTTTTAATACGTTTTTAAATCTTTTTTAATTTGTTTTTTACAGATTTTAAAATAAAACGGCATTTCGTTTTCTATAATTTCAAAAAATAACGATGCCGGATTTCGTTTGCGGTGCGGCGCTTTTCAAGATTTTCTAACTGTCCGTTTTCTTTTTTATATTCATGAAAACCAAGTTCGGTTTTATTCTTAATTAAAGGATTTCAGTGTCGCTTATTAATTGATTATTAATTGATTATGATATAATATTTATATAAAGAAATAATGTAATTATTTATTCACTTAAAGGTGATTGCCGATGAAATTTCAATATATAATGATTATAATATTATCAATACTGATCGCTTTAATTTGTATATATTTTTACAATAATTTTCACAAGATAAATGGTAATGAATATAATCAGAAGAAAGGAACCGGACATTTTAAACCTTACAATTTTAAAAAGCAACCTAAAGTTATAAAATCCAAAGATATTTCAAGTTTTAAACTCGATTTTGAAGACAGATATACAGTAGATGACAGTAAATTACCGAGCGAAAAATATCACATCTCTTTAGAAAAAACAGAAGATGGAGGAAAGATTTACTATAGTTTTGAAAATGAAAAAACTATTGAAAAAGATTTCACGCTCAAAATTTTTAATGAAAAAACTATTGAAAATAATGTCCCTTTGGAAGTTTTCAAAGACCTTCAAAAATTGATTGAAGAAGAAAATGTTGAAGAAATCAACGGATATCATTTTGAGAATACGGCGCTTGGATATGTTCTAAATCTTGAAATTATTTACGAAAGCGGTGAAAAAATTTCCGCTTACGCAAAAGGAGGAAGGGTACAGCCTCCGGGATTTAACGGAAAAAAACTTGTAGAATTTTTCTACGAAATGGTAGAAGAAGAGGAAGAAAATAAAGAAGAAGAAAAAGAAATATTTTCCCAATAAAAACGGCCCTTGGGCCGTTTTTATTGAAACGGTGCGGCATTTAGGATATTTTACAGGATTCGTTTTTTTCGATTAAAAATGAAAAAAGACGAAATCGAGTTATCATTTTTTGGGATTTTAACGGTCGCTGCGTTTCATTCTATTTTAGAATTTTAACGGTCGCTGCGTTTTATTATTTTTAGGATTTAAAAGGCTGCCACGGCGTATCATTAACTTTAAGGATTTTAACGGTTGCAACGTTTCATTCTTTTTTAGGATTTTAAAGGCTGCCACGGCGTATCATTAACTTTAAGAATTTTAACGGTTGCCACGTTTCATTCTTTTCAATAAAACGGAAAATGTTCCGTTTTTCTTTTGCGGCGCGTCGTTTTAGAATTTTACCGGGATCTTTTTTTTTCGATTAAAAACGAAAAAACCGAAATCGGGTTATTCTTTTTTAGAATTTTAACGGTTATAACGTTTTATTCTTTTTAGAATTTTAACGGTACAGCGTTTTATTGTTTTTAGGATTTAAAAGGCTGCAACGGCGTACCATTAACTTTAAGAATTTTAACGGTTGCCACATTCATTCTTTTAAATAAAACGAACCATGGTCCATTTTTCTTTTGCGGCACGGCATTTTAGGAATTTTACCACTGCTCGTTTTTTTCGATTTAAAATGAAAAAAACGGAATCGGGTTATTCTTTTTTAGAATTTTAACGGTACAGCGTTTTATTCTTTTTAGGAATTTTAACGGTTGCTGCGTTTTATTGTTTTTAAAGATTTTAAAAGCTGCCACGGCGTACCATTAACTTTAAGAATTTTAACGGTTGTAACGTTTCATTCTTTTTTAGGATTTTAATAGTTTCCACGTTTCATTCTTTTACGATATAAAAAGTTGCTACAGTTTATTATTTTAAGAATCTTTTTTATATATTATCAACTTTCTTATGTTAATAAAAAAAAAACGATTGGTTATCGTTTTTTCAAAACTTTGGTTAGGGAATTTAGAATTATGAATATAAATAATAATACGCAAACGTTTGATGCAATTGTCGTTGGGGGCGGAATCAGCGGTCTTTTAACGGCTCTTATTTTGGGAAAACACGGGCATCAAGTTATTTTGTTTGAAAAGGAAAAGGAAGTGGGCGGAAATTGCAGAAGTTACGGAGTTGACGGATTTACTGTTGATACCGGGCCGCATGCGATTACGGCTTTAAAGGACGGAGGGCCTCTTACTTATATCATGGACGGATATTTCGATTTTGTTCCGACTTTCAAACCGTACGGGGATTACTATATAAGATCGGTAAGCGGAGAAATTACCAGATGTCCGACAAATGTTTCTGATTTTTTGAAGTTTAAGTTTTTGCCGAGAAAAGACAGACTTATTCTTTCATCGAAAATTGCATCCGTTATTTTAAAATCGTCCGCAGGTGTAGATTATTCAGACGTTTCGATTTATGACGCTTTGCCTAAAACATTGAGCAATAAAACTTATGCGATGGCAGATACGTTTTCTTATTTTATGTCCGGAAGAGATATGAAAGAAACTTCCGTTCAAAGAATGTTAAACGGTGCAAGTTTCACAACGGAAAGCGGAGACACGGGAGAAAAATTCGAGAAGTTTATGACAGGAGAAATTAAAAGTAAAACGGATGTAAAAAGCAGTTCACCGAATCCTAAAATGGCAGTATCTCACGAAGGAGGATTTTCAAAACAAGGATATCCGTTAGGAGGAATCGGATCTATCGTGGACTCAATACTTAAATCTTTACCTGAAAACGTTGTCATAAAAACGGGTTGCAGAGTAACCGATATAATTACGGAAAACGGAAAAGTTATAGGAATCGAATGCGTAAGGTCGGATACTCCGATTTCTCCGAAAAGCATTTACTTTTCCGATTTTATAGTTTTTACGGGATTTGCAAGAAATCTTAAAAGAATGATAAAAGAAGAATTGCCGGAAAGCTATATAAAAACATTGGACGGAATCGACCATACGATAAGTTTGACAACATGGATCGGACTTGACGAGTGTGTTCCTGAATTTGATTACATGGGATCTGAAGTCCATTTTGAAAAGATTCCGAGCTGGGGAGGATCAACAAGTAATTACGACCCAAGTTTGGCACCGCCCGGACAGCAACTTGTATGTTTCGGATTTGCACCGGTTCCGAGAAAGAGAATCAGACAAAACATAAAAAAATCGTATGACGCTTTATTTGAAATGCTTCCCGGAATCGAAAAACATGTTATTATGAAACACGAACAAATAACAGTTCCGGAAAAAGCGGCAATAACCTTAAACGGCACATTTGCCGATATAAAAACCCCGATTCAGGGGTTATATATGGCAGGAACGGATACCGACAGAAGAAGTATGGGAATTACAAGAGCGTCTTACTCCGTAATAAATTTAATACACGAACTTCAAAAAGACGGATACTTCAAACACAAAAACTCGTTTAAAGGAAATAATATAAAACGAAATTATTTACCGTTAACTAATGAAACAAATTAATAAAAAAAATATTGAGAAAATTAATAGAGAAAGTAGAAACATTTGAAAATAGAGACATTTGAAAATAGAAACATTTGAAAATAGAAACATTTGAAAATAGAGACATTTGAAAATAGAAACATTTGAAAATAGAAACATTTATTTATAATAATAATTCATTATCATTTACTACAAATTTATAACTTATAATTCATTTACTATAAATTTATAACTTATAATTCATTTACTATAAATTTATAATTTATAATTCATTTATATATTCATTTATATATTCATTTATTAGGAGAAATGTTCCAATGAAAGAATTAAAAGGTGCAATACCTGCAATGATAACACCGTTTACGGCGGACAATAAAATTGATGAAGAAGGATTAATACAAAACATAGATTTCGTCATAAAAGGCGGGGTTAGCGGAATCGTTCCTTGCGGAACGACCGGTGAAGCGGCAACTATGACATCTGAAGAGCATAAAAAAATTGTAGAGTTGGCGGTGGAACATTCCAAAGTACCCGTAATTGCCGGAACGGGATCAAATAATACAACTGAAGCAATAGAATATTCGATTCATGCGGCAGACAGCGGTGCCGATGCAATTTTAGTAATTACACCGTACTATAACAAACCAACACAGGACGGCCTTATAAAACACTTTGAATTAATTGCAAATTCAGCAGACATTCCTATGGTTCTCTACAATGTTCCGTCAAGAACCGGAGTAGATATGTCGATTCAGACGATTGCAAAGCTTGCAAAACATCCAAATATTATAGGAATAAAAGAAGCAACCGGAAGCGTATCAAAAGCAACCGAGATTATTAAAGCAACAGCAGAAGACGACTTTACACTTCTTTCGGGAGACGATATTGCAGCCCTTCCTTTAATGGCTATCGGAGCAACAGGTGTAATTTCAGTTGCGGCCAACATTTTCCCCGATAAAATATCTCAAATGATAAATTTGTTTGAAGCGGGAGATATTAAAAAAGCCCGAGAAATTCATTATGAGTTGGCACCAATTATGAAAAGTCTTTTTGTAGAAACAAACCCGGGACCGGTAAAAACCGCCGCAAGGCTTATGAAGATGCCAGCCGGCCCGTTGAGGCTTCCGTTAGTCGATTTGACGCCGGAAAGTCTGTATATACTTAAACGTGATTTAAGGAGTGCAGGAGTAAATATAGAATGAGTAAAAATGTTCGTGCCGCCGTCTGCGGTGCTTGCGGACGCATGGGAAACTTAATAGTTGCCAAAATTTGCGAAACAGACGGAATTGAATTGAGTGCCGCATTCGATATAACAAATGTAGGAAAAGATATAGGTGAACAGGCAAGAGTCGGACATTTGGGAATTCCCGTAACAAATCCGGAATTTATGAAAAGCGTTTTAAAGGAAACGAAAACGGATGTCATGATCGATTTTACAGTTGCAAGCGCAACGATTGAAAATGTACCGAAAGCGGCCGAGGCGGGAGTCGATTTAATAATCGGAACTACGGGATTTTCCGATGAAGAAAAAGAATTCATTTACGAAACGGTAAAAGAAAACAATATTCGTGCCGTTTTGTCTTCGAATTATTCAATCGGTGTAAACGTATTTTTCAAGCTTTTAAAAGAAGCCGCAAAAGAGTTGGGCGACTACGACATAGAAATTATAGAAGCGCATCACAACAAGAAAAAAGATGCACCGAGCGGAACTGCAGTAACCGCGGCCGAAACAATTCAAAATAATATAAAAGAACAAAAAGCATTAATATACGGCCGATCCGGAATTGCGCCGCGCGAAAACGAAATTGCAATTCACGCAATTCGCGGAGGCGACATCGTTGGAGATCACACCGTTCTTTTTGCAGGAAACTCCGAAAGAATTGAAATCAGACACCAAGCACACACAAGAGAAAATTTCGTAAGCGGTGCAATAAGAGCCGCAAAATGGATTCCCGGAAAAAAACCGGGTGTCGTATACGCAATGAAAGATGTCTTGGGATTTGATATTTGAAATGAAAAATAAAAATCAGCAATTTGCTGATTTTTATTTTTTCACTTCTTTATTTCTTTTTTCACTTCTTTATTTCTTTTTTCACTTCTTTATTTCTTTTTCACTTCTTTATTTCTTTTTTACTTCTTTTTTAATTTTTATTTCATATACATATGATACCCGAACTCCGTTTTATTTTTGAAGAGGCGGCGCATTTTAAGATTTCCGATGATGCGTTTTTTCAAATATTCATGAAAAACCGTAGTTGAATTTTATTCTTTTTAAAAATTTAAAGGCTGCAACGGCGTATCATTGACATTAAGAATTAAAAAGCTGCAACGGCGTATCATAAACTCTAAGAATTCAAAGGCTGCAACGGCGTATCATAAACTCTAAGAATTCAAAAGCTGCCACGGCGTATCATAAACTCTAAGAATTCAAAAGCTGCAACGGCGTATCATTGACACTAAGAATTCAAAAACTGCAACGGCGTATCATTGACATTAAGAATTAAAACGAACGATGCGGTTTTTTTGTTTTAATGATACGACCCGAACTCCGTTTTCTTTTCGGAGAGGCGGCGCATTTCAAGATTATTGGGCATCCGTTTTTTTCATTAATGAAAAGCCCGATTTTTGTTTTTTGTTTTTTACTTTTTATTTTTTATTTTTTGATGAATATATTTATAAATAATGTAACATTATTTAGATTATATTTATTTAAAAAAATATTATTAATATTGTTACATTAATATTATTACACTACCATATTAATATTATTATATAATTAGAATTATTATATTCATTATTATATTCATTATTTTATTATAAAACGATTAATTTAAAGGAGAAATTATATGGACAATCTTCTAATTATTGGAATTGCTGTTGTTTTTCTCGTTATAGTAATTATAGCAGTTATATTAATTTTATGGGTTATAAGAACATATAACATGTTAATTTCTTATAGAGAACTTGTAAGAAATGCAATGGCTCAAATCGGTGCTCAAATAGAATCAAGATGGGATGCTTTATCAAATTTAATTGAAGCTACAAAAGAATATGCGGAATTCGAATCGAATACATTGGTGGAAGTTGTAAAACAAAGAAAACAAATAACTCAGATGTCAACCGTTGATGATGTTGAAAAAGATACGGCTTCTTTTTCATCGGCTTTTTCAAGGCTTTTGGCTGTTGCCGAAAATTATCCGGATTTAAAAACAAGCCAAGTCTATATTAATACTATGGATTCGGTCAATTCTTACGAATCAAATGTAAGAATCGCAAGAATGAGCTACAACGACACGGTTACAAAATTAAACAGAGAAATACAAATGTTTCCGACAAACATTGTAGCAAAAATTTTCGGATTTAATCAAGAGAAATATTTCGAATCGACAGATACGAAAAAAGAAATGCCTAAGTGGAATTAATAAACTATAAAATAAAAATAATAATATAAAAATTATAAAATAAAAATCATAAAAATAAAAAAAATAAAACTGAAAAAACTGAACTGAAAAAAAACAGATAAACATAAAACATAAACTTGATTATGCAGGAACGGAAATATGGGAAAGAAGCATAAAGACAAAACAGAATGCAAAAATAAAGCAGAATATAAAAATAATACGGAATACAAAAACGAATACAAGAAAAACATTCTTCTTGTTTTGTCTATTACTTTTTTAATTTCAATTTTATTTGTTTGTCCCGTGTTCGGATTTGAACAGTCGACTCTTGAGCAAATGCAAATTGACGAATTTGACAAGAATTTCGGCTTTTTAAAGACAAGCATTCCTACTCTTCATTCTGAAAAGATTTATGTGAAAATAAATGAAGACGGAAGTGCCGATATAGTTTCTTTTCGAAAATGTACGATGACGAAAGGAACTGAAAATTTTATTCCTATCAATAATTTGGGAAAGTCAAAAATATCCAATTTCACCGTTTCAGAATACGGAAAAGTATATGAAAAAATGGATTATTGGGACATAAATGCATCAATGTCTGAAAAAGCATACCGATCGGGAGTTGTTATAACCGATTCGGGATATGAACTTTATTGGGGGATTAGCGAGTACGGAGACCACAATTATAAAATTTCATATCATGTATCCGATTTTGTTAAAGAAACGAAAGATTCACAAATTATTTTTTGGAGATTTATAAACGATAAAACGAATATACCTCCAGAAACGGCAACTGTCGTTATAGAAGCGCCTTGGGATTTCGATTTTAAAGACTCAAGAATTTGGGCGTTCGGATACGAAGGAACGATTGATTTCGTTGACGGGAAAATTGTTGCTAAATCTTCCGAAACGTTTTTAGACAGAAGTTATTTGACCGTTTTAGCCGATTTTCCGAAACTCACAAACACAAACGACATATTGGAAAAAACGACGGAAGAAATCATAAAAGGAGCTTTTGTAGGAAGCGATTATGTTTATAATGCGGCCGTTATTTCGAATGTTGATGTAAATGTTACTCTTCATAACGATTTAACAGCTTCGTTTAAACAAAAATATAATATTATATTAGATTACGGCAGAAATATCAGCGTTCCGCTTATTATAAAAAATGAAAGCGATGTAAAAAATATAGAAGTTTATGAAAAGTTTTTGGGGAAACGACACAAATAATTCCTCATGAACTGACACATATCAAAGATGACAGATACGATATAGTGTTTAAAGCCGAAGAAGGAATTAACGAGTACGAAATAAATTACGAAGTACAAAATATTATAAAAGATTCTAAAGATTCCCAATTTGCCGAATTCTATTTTTGTAAACCCGAAGAGTTAACCATAAGAAAAGTTGCTGCCGATATAAATTATCGTGATTTGGAAGGTGCATCTATGTTGGATATGAAAGTGTTTACAAATGCGGACGTGTATTATAAATACCATTCATATTTAATTCGAAATAAAGAAGTTGTAAGAAAGCACGAACCGGAAAATACAATGTATGTTCTTTTGGCTTTCCCAAAAAATACATTTGAAAGCGGATTTGAAGAAGATAAGAATGCGCACGACATATATGAAAAACGAGTAAAAGAACTTTCACGTGAAGGGATGTCAACTTTTGAATTGATTATTTTGTATGTAGAAGAATTTATAGAATTTTTAGGGATACTTATAGAATGGGGAGTAATTGTAATTTTATTGGGAGTTACGTTTGTGGTTGTCCCGATCATTTTTGTTTACGACTTTATAAAGGCCTTAATAATAAGAAACCGTAGAAAAAAATACGAAATGAGCCATATAATTAAAGCATGTGTGGGGAAATATGTAAGAGAAGTTCCGTACAAAGGCGAAATTACCGATGTTTATCATTTGCTTACCAATACGTCCGATTTTGCAGATTTCTCTTCATATGTTGCGTATTGTTTTTTAAAATGGATAGATGAAGGATTAATTGTACCTGAGGCAAGCTTTGAAAAGGGTATTTTCAGAACGGAAGAAGTAATTAATTTTAAATTAACAGATAAAGGAGACGAGTTTGAAAATTATATAACAAATCCACATGAAAAAGGTTTGTTTAAAATTATAAGCTCCGTTCAAAAATCGGGAATCATATACAAAAGTGATATTGAAAATATAGGAAAAAGTAAATACGAGCAATTAGGAGCGTTTTTGAAAAAAATCGAAGCGGATACAAAAGAAGTTTCTAAAGACTTAAAACATATTCAATGCGAATACATATATAAAAAATGGGGCCCTTATGAAATCCCGTCACCTTTGGGAGAAAAAATTCTAAATGATACACAAATGTTTAAAAATTACTTGCTGGATTTCTCATTGCTTAGCGAACGAGACGAAAAGGCCGTATATATGTGGGGAGAATATATGGCATGGGCCGCATTTTTAAGAATCGCCGATAAAGTTTTATTAGAAATGAAAGTAACGGATGTTGCCGAAAAACCGTATTACATAAACGATTTGGAAGTAAGAGACATTATTATAATTTACTCGGTCAGCAGAAGTATCCGCGACAGCTACAATGCGGAATATTCAAGTAGAAATTCAAGTTCATCATCGGGAGGCGGAGGATCCAGTTCAAGCGGAGGCGGTGGCGGCTCTTTCGGAGGAGGAAGCGGTGGCGGATACAGATGATTTCAATTAACATCATTTTAAATTATTTTTATGAAATTTCTCAAATTCCGAGGCCTTCAGGAAAGGAAGATAAAATAAGGGATTATCTAATTGATTTTGCATGTTCTAACAAGCTTGAATGGAAAAGTGATTCGGTCGGAAATGTTTTTATAAAGAAAAATGCGGCGAAAGGATTTGAAAAATCACCTACAGTTGTTTTGCAATCTCATATGGATATTGTTTGTGAAAAAGAAAAAGGATATGATTTCGACTTTGAAAAACAGCCGATAAGATATGATATTGACGGAGATTTTATAAAATCATATAAATCAAAAACAACGCTTGGAGCCGACAACGGAGTCGGAATGGCAATATCGCTTGCAATTTTAAGTTCCGATATAAAATGCGGACCGATTGAATGCATATTTACAGTTGATGAAGAAATGGGATTTACGGGAGTTCATGAAATGAAACCCGACTTTTTTTCAGGAAATTTATTCATAAATTTGGATTGGGAGAAAGAAGGAGAAATCTGTATCGGATGTGCAGGCGGAATAAAAATCGATTCCGAAAAAGCTTTTGAACCGAAATCATTCGATATAAAAAATAATGATATAAAAAGTAATGGTATAAAAAATAACGAAAAGCTATTCAGATTTGAAGTAAGCGGGCTTAAAAGCGGCCATTCGGGCGGTGAAATACACTTAAACAGGGAAAATGCGATAAAAATAGTTGCAAATTTCATGGACAGATTTGAAAGCTTAAATATTTGTGAAATAAATGTAGGAAATCTGCCAAACGTTATCCCCGGATACGGTTATGTAATATTTGGAATTGAAAACACGGATAATGTTGAAAAAATAGTTGAAGCGAAATTCACGGAATTCGAAAAATATATAAACGAATCTGTTAGGCCGAGGGAGCCAAATATAAAAATTTCAATTGAAAACATTACGAGTGAAAATATTTCTATTGAAAATATTACGAGTAAAAATATTTCTATTGAAAAAGCTGACGTAAAAAAATTCAAATTTTTGTCTCAAAAAGATTCAAAAGATATAATATCGGTATTAAACAGATGTCCGACCGGGGTTATAAGCTATGATCCGATAAATCCGGATTTTGTTGAAACTTCAAACAATATCGCTTCCGTTAAAACTGAAGAAAAAGACGGAAAAATTGTAATAAAAACGACCGGTTTTTTGAGAAGTTCTTCAAATAAAAAGAAGTATGAGAATGCGCAATCGATTAAAAAAATATTTGATAATTTCTGTTTTAAAACGGAATTTCACGGAGATTACAGTGCGTGGGAACCGGATTATGAAAGCGATTTTACAAAATACGTAAAATCGATTTATGAAAAATCATACAATAAAAAAATAGAAGTCGTTGTAACTCATGCAGGACTTGAATGCGGTGCATTTAAATTGCTCAGACCTGAAATAAAGGCTGTATCGATTGGTCCTGACATATGCGGTGCGCATACTCCTTCAGAAAAGTTTTCCATTTCTTCTTTAAAACGATTTTCCGAACTGCTAGTTGGACTTATAATATCTATACAAAAATAAAGTTTGAAAAATGTTAAAAAAACATAAAAAAAATAATTATCGTCGTAAAATAGTCGTCAGATGACGAAATCGATATCGTTATCTTTATATAATCTACGCTGTTTTTAAGAGATAGAGATTTGGTATTTGACTATAATTGAATATTAAATTAAATATTGAAACTCAATTTTTTTGTAATAATTAAACACACAAAAATTATAAACATACAAAAGGTGATAATTTGAAAATCGGAATAGTATCCTACGGAGCTTATATTCCCCGTTATAGGATTAAAGTTGAAGAAATCGCAAAAGTTTGGAACGGTGATCCGAGTGCATTAAAGGGCGGATTGAAAGTTTTTGAAAAATCGGTTCCCGCACTTGACGAAGACGTAGTAACGATTGCTGTAGAAGCTTCGAGAAATGCAATCGAGAGAGGAAATCTCGATGCGAAACGAATAGGAGCGATATATACGGGTTCTGAAAGTCATCCGTACGCGGTAAAACCGACGAGTACGATTGTCGCTGAAGCGGTCGGTGCAACATCCGATATGACTGCCGCCGATTTTGAGTTCGCTTGTAAAGCGGGAACTGCAGCCGTTCAAGTATGTATGGGACTTGTAGGTTCGAAAATGATAGATTTAGGGCTTGCAATCGGTGCCGACGTATCACAAGGAGCACCAAATGACGCTTTAGAATATACTGCCGCCGCAGGCGGTGCCGCAATGATTATAGGCAGAAACGAAGATGAAATTATTGCGGAAATTGAATGTACAAGCTCTTACACGACAGACACGCCTGACTTTTGGAGACGTGAAGGGCAGCCGTATCCGAGGCACGGGGGACGATTTACAGGAGACCCGGGATACTTTAAACACGTAACCAACGGTGCAAACAGTC
Source organism: Candidatus Methanofrustulum fimipullorum (assembly GCA_012518265.1). GTDB lineage: Archaea > Halobacteriota > Methanosarcinia > Methanosarcinales > Methanosarcinaceae > Methanofrustulum > Methanofrustulum fimipullorum. Next base: position 13,815 of record JAAYST010000022.1, read on the forward strand.
TTTTGAAAAAGTTGGGAAAAACTGCAAAAGACTACGATTATGCGGTATTCCATCAACCGAACGGAAAATTCCCGGAAAGAGTTGCAAAAAGTTTAGGCTTTACACAAGAGCAAATTGAACCCGGACTTGCAGTTACAAATCTCGGAAACACATATTCCGGAGCAAGTTTAATAGGGCTTTCAGCAACGCTTGACATAGCAGAGCCCGGAGACAGAATATTTGTCACATCTTACGGTTCCGGGTCAGGTTCAGACGCATTCAGTATCAAAGTTACGGAAAATATTAAAAAGTGTGCAAAAGACGTTCCGACTGTAGAAAAACTTCTATCAAACCCGATATATTTGGATTACGGAAAATACGCACATCACAAAGGGAAAATTAAATTCTGATTAAAGGATTAAAGGTGATTAAATGAGAGATGTAGCAATTATCGGAGCTTATACGACTGTTTTCGGTGAGCTTTGGGAAAAATCTTTAAGAGACACGGCTGTTGAAGCGGGTGTCGGAGCGATTGAAGATGCAAACGTAGCAGGTGAAGAAATAGATGCGATGTATGTTGGAAACATGAGCGGTGGAAAGTTTGTCGGACAGGAACACATAGGCGCGTTGGTTGCCGACTATGCCGCGGGTCTTGCAAGAGAATTTCACATCCCGTCAACGAGAGTTGAAGCGGCTTGCGCATCGGGCGGACTTGCTTTAAGACAAGCAATTATGGCTGTCAGTTCCGGATTCCACGATGTCGTAATTGCGGCGGGTGCCGAGAAAATGACTGACATTGACGGAACGGGTGTAACGGACGCTTTAGCGGCGGCGGCAGATCGTGAATGGGAAGGAATTATGGGTGCTACTTTTCCCGGACTTTATGCTATGATTGCAAGATATCATATGCACAAGTACGGGACAACGAGTGAACAACTTGCATCCGTTGCGGTTAAAAACCACGACAACGGAGTTCACAACCCGATTGCCCAATTTAGAAATAAAATAACTATAGACCAGGTTTTAAGATCCTCAAAAGTTGCCGACCCGTTGAGACTTCTTGATTGCTCGCCTGTAACCGACGGTGCCGCAGCGGTAGTAGTAGTTCCGGCAGATATTGCAAAGAAATACACGGATACTCCGATTTACGTCAAAGCAAGCTCTCAGGCAAGCGATACGATTTCTCTTGACGACAGAAGGGATATCGCAACGCTTGACGCAAGCGTATTTGCAGGAAAATGGGCTTTTGAAATGGCAAAATTGACACCGAAAGACATAGATTTCGTAGAAGTTCACGATTGCTTCACGATTGCCGAAATTTGCGCTATTGAAGACTTGGGCTTCTTCAAGAAAGGAGACGGTGGAAGAGCTTCATATGACGGAGATACGAGAATTGGCGGAAAAATTGCGGTAAACCCGTCAGGCGGTTTGAAAGCATGCGGGCACCCTGTAGGCGCTACAGGAATTAAACAAGCATGTGAAGCAGTTTATCAGTTGAGAGGAGAAGCCGGAAAAAGACAAGTTCCAAATGCAAAATATGCAATGACTCATAATGTCGGCGGATCCGGCGCAACTTGTGCAGTACATATATTTTCAAACGAAAGGTAAACATAAAAAAGAGGTGAAATAAATGCCGGTACCCAGATTTTGGAGAGAACAAAAAGGAAGATACAATCTTATTGGAACATACTGTAAAAAATGTGGAAAACACTTTTATCCTGCACGCTCAATCTGTCCTTTTTGCAGACGAAGCGGAGAAATAGAAGATTTTCAATTTAAAGGAAAAGGAGAAATTGTAACATATTCCGTAATCCATGCAAGTTCAGAAGATTTTGACCACTTGACACCCTACATTCTTGCGATAGTAAAGCTTGACGAAGGACCATGCATTACAACACAAATCGTAGATGAGCCGACCGATATAAAAATAGGCGACCGTGTAAAAGCAGTATTTAGAAGACTCGGAAGCGACGGAAAAGCAGGAATTATATATTACGGAACAAAATTCGTAATCGATAACTAATCCGAAATATATAAAAATATAATAAAAAGAAAAATATAATAAAATATAATAAAAATATTATAAAAAACTGAAGAAAAATAAATAATAAAAAACAAAAACAAAACAACAAAATAAATAACAAAATACAAAAATAGCATAATTTCGTTTGTTTCAATATTTTAACTTTTTTATTTTTTTTATTAGACAGTATTTATAATCTTTGTTTACCTAAGTTATAAAATGTATGTCAATGAAATCGATTTGTTCAAAAAAAAATATTATTTTTTTATTTTTTTTATTATTGGTCTCAATTCCAATTTTTACAACGATTCCGCTTACATTTGCTTTGACCGAATATCAAATTTCGTCGTACGACAAGCCGGATTCGTTAGTATTGTTAATTGTTGACGGAGCAAGTTCTTGTTATATTTATCCGGAACTTTTACCGGAAACACTCGAGGGCGAGCCCGGGCATGGTGCGGATATTTCAAATTTTGAGGAATATTTCGACACGGGATTTAGAGCGGTCGACGTTACCGTTCCACATCCTGTAACCGATAAAGGGCATTCCGTAATAGTTACGGGATACAGAAACGCAACACCTGAGATTGTCGGATATAATAAGTCTACCATAATCGATTCTTTAAGACATGAAGGATATTTTTGCATAGGAATTATGCAAAGAGGCGATTTTTATCAAATGAGAAACAAGTTTGATATTATAATGTATGATAAAACAAATTCTATCAACAAACCGGAAATTTTAATTCAAATAAACAATCACGAAAAAAGCAATTACGAAAAAAGCAAATATGAAAATCTCATTCAGAACAGGGATATTTTAATTGAAGATGTAAATCAAATTATGGAAAACAAAAAAAGAGAAATAAAAAAATATGTAAGTTCAAAAAACATTTCGGAAAGATATTCGGGATATAACAAATGGGCGATAGACTCCGCAATAGAAATCGTTTCATTGATGAACGAATATCCGGAACAAAAATATATTCTCATAATAAATGCAGGAGCTGTCGACACGTCAGGGCATTACAGAGGATATGAAGCTTATATAGAAAATTTGGAATTTATAGTAAACGACACGATTCCTCTTTTAAACGAATGTAAAAACCAAAGCACCGGATTTATATTTACGGCAGACCACGGAATGACATTTCCGAATTTAGAATCAAGAAGCGGAGGACACAGTTCTTCAAAATATTCATCTGCTGAGTGTTCCGTAAAAATTCCTCTTATTTTTTGGGCTGAAAATGTAAAAAAAGAAACGTATGAAAAACCGGCACATCAGCAAGACATAACACCAACAATATTTTCACTAACGGAAATAGAAGAAATGCCAAGATTCATGGACGGAGAAGCACTGCCCATAAAAGAAAAAGTAACACTTACCTTAAAACTTGAAAAAAAGGAAAACATATCGATATATGATAAAGACAAAATAATATACAAATCCGAAAAACCCGACAACGCATACAAATTAAAAGGATTTGAAACTAAAACTTATAAAATAAACTTTTACGACAGAAATGAAAACATAACAATAAACTTTGAAAAAGACACAGTTTACGACCAAATCAAAGAAAATGAAAAAGAAGAAAAAGAGAAAAAAGACGAAAAAAAAGGAAGCGACAATAGAGAAAAAGGATTAAAAGGTTATTTGATAAATTTTTATGAAAAAATATTATTGCTTATAGAAAAAATACATTATTTCGCTTTAATAGGAATTATAAATGCAGTCGGAATCGGAATGATTTATTATATTTACAAAAAATAAAAATATTTTTATATTTAACGTCTATAAATAAAACGATAAATATATCCTATAATTATGATTCCCGATAAAATTATAATTAACAAAATAAATAAAATTGTTAATTCCATTAAGCTAATCATTTACATTAACCTCAGTTTTTAAATATTCCGTATAACAATAAATAGTGCCGGAGGCACTATTTATTTTATAAAATCAAATATTACGATGTGAAATACTTCCCATATTATCGCAATCTATCGCACGACCACCAGAGACTCTAAATAATTTTATACCGATTCCTGATACATTAATCTCTACGCCAAAATCACCTTCTGCAAATAAAGTAGCTTCTTTAAAAAATGGACTTTGATATGAGTCCTCATCCCAACTATAAACATTGTAACTTATTATAAGCGTATCAGTAAACTCGTATTTTGTTAAATGAGTATTCAAATAGGGTATAGGAGTCATTCCAGGTTCAACACCAAATTCCCCATGGACTTTAATTCTTACCATTTTGTCCCCAAAAAAATCATAAAGGTCTCTTGCTGATGATACCATAATGTATCGTATATTTTTTGGCTGAATATTTTGTGACTCGACTTTATTAATGAGTTCAGGCGACACTTCAGAAATATTTAAATCGTCATACATATATGTGTCTATTTCAATAATCCCATTTGAATGAAAAATAACTTTTTGATTTTTATTTAAATCAAAAGATTCTTTATCAGTATATTTATTTGATGATAAATTTTCATTCATAAGATCTTGTTTATCGATTTGATAATTATAATATTTTGTATCTTTTAAAATTTGATTTTTATTATTGGCATAAAAATTTTTTATTATTTCACCATAGTAATCTGAGCTAGATTCGGACAATTGATTAACTAAACTTTGCTTAAGGGAATAGTCTATATAAATATTGTCATATTTTATAAATTCATAAGAACTTCCGCTGTTTCAAAATTATTTTGTGCAAATGCAATTGGTAAAATACATAAAACAAGAATACATAAAACACTCAGTCTAATTTTATTTAACACATTAACCACCTATTCAATTATTAATAAAAATTGTGACAAATATTTTGCCACGAAGTAATAGGAAGAAATTGTTTTATATATAGTTTTCGATAATAAAATATATAGTAATACGTAGAAACAATATACTATATATACTATAAAAATTACGCTAATATATACACTATATAATAGAAAAAATACATAATTTCGCTTTAATAGGAATTATAAATGCAGTCGAAATCGGAGTGATTTATTATATTTACAAAAAATAAAAAATGTAAATTTTCGTTAAGCTAATCATATAAACCTCAGTTTTTAGATTTACGGGAAACTAAATACCAAATTATACCTATAATTAAAAGAATTATTAAAAGAATAATTATAATAATAAATGCCATATAAATTAATTCTGCTGTCCATATTCCAAACATCACGTCACCTTTTTCATATTTTATTTAGTTTATTTTATTTAGTTTATTTCTTTTTCTTTTGCTTCTTTTTTACTTATTTCCTTTTCAGTTTCTTCTTTTTCTTCTTTTGCTTTAACTGTTTTTGTATTGCTTGGATTTTTCGAAAAGTAAATTTTACGGCTGTAATATCCCAACGGATGTTTTATTTTTTCGCATATTTCATCTTTTCCGAAACAGTTTCCGTATGTAACCATTGTGGAGCATGCGGGACATTTATATTCGTTTTTTGATATGTGATTTACCTGATACGACGTTTTTTCGTAATCAAAGTCGGGAGATACGTTAAATGCGTTAATTATATCTTCGTTTCCCATTCCTATATTATATAAAAAAGACACGAGTGCAAAACGCATCGAATGCGCCAAGTTCACGCCTGATTTGACGTCTGTTAAGGCTTTTCGAATGCATGGCGGGAAAAGACCGGGCATTATTTCTCCAAAATCGGTATCGACATAGTCTTTTTTAAATTCGTTAAAAATCGTCTCTACTTCTTTTATATCGTTTGAACAGAGTTCTTGCAAATCGTCGGGAATTGTGGCCGGAAGAGAAAATTCTATTTTTATTCTGATTGCTTCTTGGATCAGTCTTGCCACTTCATTATGAGTTATCGTTACAAAACCTGATTCGACACGCTTGTTTACCATTTTGCTTGATATGTTTTTTAACGACAAAGAATATTTTATATAATCTGTGAAATGAATTGCGACCGAATCGATTTCTACGTCTTTGAAAATAAAACCCAAATCTTTTGAAATTTCCGGAATTAAATCTTTATTTTTAAGTATTGTATCGTGAGCAAAAATTGCTTCCTGTAATGCGAACTTGCGAATTAAAGCAGCTTCGTTTACAGAAGAAATTAAAATTCTTGCATAAATATATGAAAGAATTTCAACTAAAATTTCCGATTCATTTGAAAAAGAAGCGGGTTTCGATAAATCCCCTGACAAAACACCCTCTATTCTGTTTATTGCTCTTCTTCGAGCCTTTTCAAATGCTCTTGAAGTAGCCAAGCTCTCCGGAGAAATATCGAGTTTGCTTATATAAACAGAAGATTCGTTTAAATAGGGAAATAAAGCTATATCTTCGAGTCTCATATCTTTTCGTTTAATCGTTGTTTAATCATTTTTTTTCCATTTAATCGTTTTTTCGTTTAATCGTTTTTACATTTATATTCGGGTATAAGTTTTTCAAAATATTCCATGTCGCTGAATGCGGTGGAATCAAGGCTTACGGGAGTTATAGTAATGCATCCTTTGTGCAATTCATGCACATCGGTTCCGTCTTCGTCCGATGTCAAAACTCCTCCGGAAATCCAATAGTAAGGAACGTTTTTAGGGTCGAGTCTCGTTTCAACGTCTGTCTGGAAATATTTTCTTGAAAGACGTGCCACAACTAAAGGCGTTTCTTCGTTTACGCCTCTTGGGATATTCACATTTAAAAGGTCGGTGTTTGGCGGAAAACCGTTTTCCAAAACAGATTTTACAATATTTCTGACAATTATTATTGCAACTTTTATTGATTTGTATTCATCTGATTCTTTGTCAATTATTTTTTTAGATTCTTGATATCCGATTTGAAGGGAGACGGCAATTGCAGGAATATCGTTGCTTGCGCCTTCCAGTGCGGCACCGATTGTACCCGAAGTCGTAATACTGTCTGTACTTAAGTTTTCACCCAAATTAAATCCCGATAAAATTAAATCCGGCTTCCCGATACCTTTTGTAATTTCATGGAGACCCAAAATTACGGAATCTGACGGAGTTCCTCCGACCGCATATGCTTTTTCTCCTGATTTTATTTTTGCTTCCGTAACTCTCAGTGGATCAAAAATAGATATCGAGCGACCCACCCCGCTTTTTTGTGTTGCGGGAGCGGAAATAACTACTTTACCCAATCCTTTGACTGATTGATAAGCTGCACAAATTCCTTCGGAATTGAAACCGTCATCGTTTGTAACTAAAATTAACTTTTCGCCGGACAATAAAAAACCTCCTTAAAATATTTTTATCTTTTTATTAATTTAGTATATTTTAACCTTTTTAATATTTTAATTTTTATTTTTTTTGCTTTTTTTTGTTTTTAATCATTATCTTCAAGGCATTTTTTTACTAATTCTTCTGAATTTTTAAATGCTTCCTGTGCCTGTTTTTCCGACAATCCGGAGCCTTTTAAAATATTCATTGCCGTACTTAAAGTAATAAAATTACTCGGATTGTGAGCATCCGTATTGCATACGATTTTTGCACCCGCATCTGTTGCAATGCGCGCAACGTGTCCGTTTGTTCTGTTATGACCGTTTCTCGCTGTAATTTCAATGTGAACGTCGTTTTCTTTTGCAAGTTTGGCATCCTCCAACGTTAAAAATCCCGGATGTGCCAAAATATCTACATAATCGGAAATAACGGATGCATGATTTGTGCCTTCGGCAACCGGTTCAACCGTAGTTTCCCCGTGTACTACTACAATATCTGCCCCGTGTTTTTTTGCCGATTTGGCCAATTCGTTGATTCGGGAAGGCGGAACGTGAGTTATTTCAATTCCTACCAATATTTTGATGTCCCAATCTTTTTCTATCGTTTTAACTTTATTGACGTTTTTTAAAATAAATTTGTAATTTGTAAAATCCGCATGATCAGTTATTGCAATCGCACCGTAGCCCGATACGATTGCCCTTCTGACATGTTCCGCAGGAATTAAAACGCCATCGCTAAATAAAGTGTGTGAATGAAGATCAATCATTTTACGCATGTTTTTTAAACCTTACCCAGTTTTCATAATTAAAATATTTTTTTAACGGAAAATAAAAATACATGTAATTATAAACAGAAGTCATTATTATATCTATTGACTGAATAATAAAATACAATAGAAATACAATAAACAGTAAAAATACAATAAATTGTAAAAATACAATAAACAATAAAATACTATAAGCGATAAAAATACTATAAGAAATAAATTATAAAATACAATAAGCATTTATAATTAATAATACTTATTTTGTTATAAAATCGTATAAAATAATATAAGATATATATAATCGGATGAATGAACTAATGAAATATATTGTTGTTACGGGCGGAGTTATTAGCGGTCTTGGGAAAGGAATTACGACCGCTTCAATCGGACGGAATTTGAAAAACAGAGGGTATGCGGTTACGGCAATAAAAATCGACCCGTATTTAAACGTCGATGCAGGTCTTATAAGTCCGTTGCAGCACGGCGAAATATTCGTATTAAAAGACGGTGGAGAAGTCGACCTCGATTTAGGAAATTACGAACGGTTTTTAGATACGGAATTGAAAGCGGGACACGACATTACGACCGGAAAAGTATACCAGTCCGTAATAAATAAAGAAAGGCGTGGAGAATACAGGGGAAAAACCGTACAAATTATTCCCCACATCACTAACGAAATTAAATATTTAATCAGAAGAGCGGCGCAGGAAAGTGAAGCCGATGTGTGTTTAATTGAAGTTGGCGGAACTGTAGGAGACATAGAAAGTATGTTTTTCCTTGAAGCTTTAAGGCTTATGAAACAGGAAGAAAAGAAAAATATGAAATTTATTCACGTCTCACTTGCTTTCAACGACACTCAAGGTGAACAAAAAACAAAACCGACTCAGCATTCGATTAAAGAGATGAGAACGGTGGGTCTGTCCCCCGATTTTATAGTTGTAAGAACTGATACTCCTTTACAAAAAAATACTAAAGAGAAAATATCGCTTTTCTGTGACGTAAGTCAGGAATATGTAATAAGTGCGCACACCGTTTCCAATTTATACGATTTGCCGCAAGTTTTGGAAGAGCAGAAACTTACCGATTATCTCATAAAAGAGCTAAATCTTCCTTCGAAGGGAAATAAAATAGACCAAGAATGGAATAAAGTGACAAAAAAGATGAAGGAGATTAGTGAAAGAGACGATTCAACCGCAATAAAAGTCGCCGTTATCGGAAAATACACAAAATTGGCAGACTCTTACATGAGTATTTTTGAAGGATTGAAACATGCTTCAACCCATTCTGATATTAAAGTATTGACCGAACTTATAAGTTCCGACGAATTTGAAAAAGATGAAAAAAATGTAGAAAAGTTGGCGAACTTTGACGGTATTTTAATTCCCGGAGGATTCGGAGAAAGAGGAACGCAAGGAATGATTAATGCAATAAAATATGCACGGGAAAACGATATTCCGTTTTTGGGAATTTGTATGGGACATCAATTAATGGTTATAGAATATGCAAGAAACGTAATCGGAATAAAAGATGCGAATACAACGGAATTTGACGAAATGACAAAGTCACCCGTTGTAACTCTTGCTGCTGAAAATAAAAACGTTGCCGGCTTTAACGGAATGATGCGCCTTGGAAATTATGAATTTGACATAAAACCCGGAACTCTCCTTGAAAAAATATATAAAAAGGAAACTGCAACCGAAAGGCATAGAAACAGATACGAAGTAAACACGGAATACTCAAATATACTTCAAGAAAACGGACTCGTATTTTCTGGATACAGAAACGGACACATCGAAGCTGCGGAATTGCCCGGGAAAAAGTTTTACCTGGGAGTTCAATATCATCCGGAATTTAAATCAAAACCGAACAGAGCAAGCGAAGTACTCGTTGGATTTGTAGATGCAATAAAAAATGAAAAACAAAAAAAATAAGGAAAAAAAGGAAAAAATAAAAACAGAAATAAAACAAAAAAATAAAACAAAAAATAAAAATAAAAAAATAAAACAAGAAATAAAACAAAAAATTAAAATGATTTTTTTAAAGAAAAAGAATATATTTAGCTTATATATAAAACTATCCTTAAAAAATAATAGATATATAAAAGTAAAAATAAATGAATTATAATTAAAATTTTATGATTAAACTCTCAACACTTCCTTTTTTTAGAATAAAAAATAAAAATAATATCTGTTTTTGCATATAAAAAATTCATAAAAAGAATTTAAAGTGTAAATATATTGCGCTCTTTTTTCGAAACGCTTTTATACCATTAAAAAAAATCTGCATATTGAACATAAGATATAATCAATCGACCACGATTGAATAATATGTTTTTATTTAAATTCTTATGTTCAATGATGTAAAATATATGAAATAATTTAAAAATTATAATGGAGATTAAATATTGTCTAAAATATTAAAAGGATGGGAGTTTCAAGGAACTCATAAACCGTTGAAGTTTGTTGAAAAAGAGATGCCGAAGTTAAAGCCGGATTATGTGAGAATTAAAGTGCATAACACCGGTCTATGTCATTCCGATGTAGGTGCTTTGGAAGATGAAGGATGGTTGGCACTTATCACCGTTGTGCCGATTATTATGGGTCATGAAACTTCCGGAGAAATTGTTGAATTGGGTTCAGAAGTTAAAGGTTTTAAGATTGGAGATCGAGTTGCAGTTTGTCCTATGACATACAAAGATGATATAGGGCCAGGGTATAGCAGAGACGGAGGATATGCAAACTACACAACAGCTCCTGCTGAAATGCTTGTTAAAATTCCGGAAAATGTAAGTATGGTGCAAGCAGCAGCCGCAACAGATGCAGGAATGACTTCATACCATGCAGTTGTAAAAAGAGGCGAAGTAAAGAAAGGAACCAAAATCGGTATTATCGGGCTCGGCGGTTTGGGAACTTTGGGAATGAAAGTTGCAATCGGATTAGGCGCAGAAGTATATGTGGCAACCAGAAAGGAAGCCGCTCAACAAAAAGCAAAAGATGCGGGAGCCTATAAAGTTGCAGACAATATATTGGACTTTAAAGATGACAATCTGGAAGTTATTGTCGATTTCGCAGGGGCCGGAATAACCACGGCTCAGGCTCTTGAAGCTGTAGGAAATAAGGGAAGAGTAGTATTGGTAGGAATGGCTAAACTTGATGTAAACTTTAATTCCAGAATACTTATTACAAAGGAAGCATCAATACTCGGCTCCATCGGAGGAACAAAAGAAGATATTGCCGATGTTCTTAATTTGATGTCAACAGCCGGTCTGGAAATAGAAGTGGAAGAAATCCCTATGTCTGAAGTTGCTGCAGGTTTGGACAGATTAAAAGCAGGAAAAGCAGATAACCGTTTGGTAATGAAAACATCGGAAAAAGATTTTAAATAAAAATAAAATAAACATAAAAACAAAAGCGTGTGCTTTGCATACGCTTTTGTTTTTTCATAAATTATTGGAAATATCAATCATATATCGATACTTTTTTTATTTTTACTTTGTAATAAATTATAAGCAATACAAATAAAATTGAAATAATTGATAATATATTCAAATAACCGTATAAACCGGTAGAATTTAAAACAATATAGTCGCCGTTAGTTATTTTGTATACTAAAGGCCACGCTTCCCCAAAATAGCAAGCAACCAATGCCATAGATAAAAAAGATGCAGTTGCTTTCCATATACTTGAAAGAACTTTTGACGGTATCGTAAAACACATTAGCCACGGAACTGTAAAAATCAAACTTACTGAAAAATTAATTGATCCGATGTAACTTGCATAAATATTAACAGCACCTAGTAAAGAAACAAAAAATACACAAATTAAAATTGTATCTCTCTTTTGGATTTTTGATTCATATGTCATAAAATTCACCGATATTATTAGATTATTTAAGTATCTGTCAGTTTTATAATTATTATCATTATTATTATATTATTATATAATTATTATATTATTATTATATTATTATTATATTATTATTATATTATTATATTATTATTATTTAACATTATACATATATAAATACACCAAAAGATTTTACCCAACACATATAAACTTAACGATGTTGAAAAAGTTTCAATAAATCCTGAGAAATTATTTTAGGATTAATATTTTCTAACCTTTTCCGATATATTTTTATAAGATTAAAAAAATCTGCTTAATGAATATAAATATAAAAATTTTATATAAATCATTATTTAAAAAGAGGGATAATTTATGCAAGTAATAAACACTTCCAAAGGTATTGGGGGACAGCTTACGGAATTTAGAAAACTTGTAAAAGATTCAAAGAAAATTACATTTATAGGTACTCCGGGATTTTGTACACCTTTTGCTGAACTTATGTCTTTTGTTCTAAGAGATACTGACAAAGAAATGGCGTTTTTGCCCGGCTTAAATAAAGATATGGCACAAGCTATTGTTTTGAAACCTAACGGAATGCAGCTTGACGAATCAGTCAATCCTGTTGCGGATACTGTTGTTTTATTAGGCGGACTTGCGATGCCGAAAACGAATATAGATCCTAAAATTATGAAAAATTTGGTGGATGAACTTCTTGAAAATGAGGATAATAAATTAATAATTGGTGTATGCTTCCAATCTATGTTTATTGAACAAAAATGGACGGACTTTATCAATTTCGACTACATAATAGATGCCGACCTGACTAATAATATAAAGAAATAAAATTAAAAATAAAGCACATAAAAACATAAAAAACAGACAATTAACAAGCTGCTAAAACAGCATATATATAAATTGATCTGTTGAAATTAAAAATTAAAATTAAAAAAAATAAATATTAAAATGAGCAAACTATAAGCAAATTTTTATGATTTGCTGTTTACATTCTGTTTTTCCAATTTTGAACAAAATAAATTCTATTTTTAATTTCCGGAAAGCCGGAAAAATAATTTTTTAAAAAAATAAACATGCGATTTTTTCCGAAACGTTTTTATAGTTATAAAAAAGATCTGCTAATCGAACATAAGTTTTAACTGATATTTTTTTTTTTGAGTTCTTAAGTTCTTATGTTCAAGTATTTAATATATAAAATTTTGAATTGGAGATAATTTTATGAAAATGAAAGGATGGGCATTTTACAAAACAAACGAACCGTTGAAATTGATTGAAAAAGATATTCCGAAAGTAAAACCGGGATACGCACTTGTAGAAGTTAAAGCGTGCGGTTTGTGCCACACGGACGTTACAATTTTATCCGACCCGGGATGGATCAGTATTTTAGGGGAACTTCCTGTTATTTTGGGACACGAAGTCGCAGGAGAAATTATAGAACTCGGAGAAGGAATAAAAGGATTTAAAGTCGGTGACAGAGTTGCAATCAGTCCGATGCCCGGAAGTGACGGAATAGGAGGAGTCGGAACCGGACGTGACGGCGGATATGCAACCCACGTTTTAGTTCAAGGCGAAATGTTAATTCATGTTCCCGATGAAGTAGACATTGCACAAGCAGCTGCCGCAACTGATGCGGGAATGACGTCTCACCAAGCGGTAATTGGACGTGGAGGAGTTAAAGAAGGAACAAAAGTCGGAATTATCGGAATTGGAGGACTTGGAAAAGTCGGAACGAATATTGCGGTAGGAGCAGGTGCAAAAGTATACTGTGCTTCAAGAAAAGAAGAAGCAAGACAAAAAGCATTAGATCTTGGGGCATATAAAGTTGCTGAAAGCATTTTGGATTTCAAAGACGAAAATCTTGAAGTAATAATCGACTTTGCCGGCTCGGGTCAAACAACTATTGACGCATTGGAAACAATAGGAATGCACGGAACTGTAGTCGTTGTAGGAATGGCGAAACTTGAAAGCAACATAAGTACAAAAACATTGATTTTAAAACAAGCGAATGTAATCGGTTCAAACGGCGGAACCAAAAAAGATATCGAAAGCGTAATTGAAATGATGCGCCAAGGAAAATTGAGCATTGATGTTGAAACAACAACGCTCGAAAAAGTTCCTGAAGGATTGGACTACTTGCACGAAGGAAAAGTAAACGGCAGACTTATAATGCTCAACGAATAAAATTAAAAAATAAAAAGTATAAAAATAAACTATAAAAATAAGAAAAAAGAACAGAACAAACTTCATGATAATTAATGATGAACTGCTACTTTGTTCATGAAAATTCATGAACAATATTCTGTAAGCGTAATAAAAAAAATCTTTTTTATAGGTTACGATACCTTTATATATGTTGAAATTTTTCACTAAGCAGAACGGATAAAAAAAGAGATACAGATGTATTTTTTTGGACCGTTTAAATATTGTATCAAATAGTATCAAATACAGATAAAATCGTTTTTATTTTTCGAGTCTTTTGTAAAATAAAAATGAAATTTTACTGATTATTAAACGATTAATTGTAACGAATGTTAATTTTTAATAATTTTTAGATTATAAAATCGATAAACAATTGATACAAATTAATTAACCCTTAACAAAGGATTAACAAAGGAGATATAAACCAACATGATTAAAGGATTTGGAGTTTATAGTAAAGGAAATGTCGGCTGGATTGAAAGAAAAGACTATGTATGCGGACCTGACGATGTAATCGCAAAGCCGATTGCATTGGCACCCTGTTCATCGGATGTACATACCGCTTATGAAATGGAAGGGCCGCACTTGATTAACAGAATTTTGGGACACGAATCGATCGGGAGACTTATAGAAGTCGGCTCAAACGTAAAAGATTTCAAAGTAGGCGACAGAGTTGTAATTCCATGTACGACACCCACCTGGAAGCACCCCGGAATTCAAGACGGAACACATCAAGATGCAGGAGGACCGTTTGCGGCAATCAACTTTTCAAGTTATGAAGACGGAACATTTGCCGAAAAAATAAAAGTCAGATCAGCCGATATGAACTTGGCACTTTTACCTGATGACGTTTCAATAGAAGCGGCCGTTATGGCAACCGATATGATGACAACCGGATTTTACGGATCAGAATTAGGAGATGTTAAGTTTGGGGACACCGTTGTTGTTTTCGGAATAGGTCCGATCGGATTGATGGCTGTTGCAGGAGCAAAACTAAGAGGAGCCGGACAATTAATTGCAATAGGAACACGTCCCAACTGTGTAGCATTGGCAAAAGAATACGGTGCAACCGACATTTTAAGTTATAAAGACGGAGATCTCGTTGAACAAATAATGGAAAGAACAAACGGCAGAGGAGCCGATGTTGCAATAGTTGCCGGAGGAGGAGTTGAGTCTTTAAACAACGCATTAGCTTCGGTTAAAGCAGGTTACGGAAACGTTGCTATGCTCGAAGTTATCACAGAGACCGAAACATTGGAAATTCCAAACGCATATGCAGGCGGATTCTTATTCCACAAAACAATAAGAGGAGGACTCTGCCCGGGTGGAAGAAGAAGAATGGAAAGACTTCTTTCAATGATACAAAGCAAAAGAGTAGACCCCGGAAAATTGATTACACATAAATTTGACGGATTGGAAAGTATCGAAGAAGCATTCCACTTAATGGTCGACAAACCGAGAGATTTAATTAAACCAATCGTATATCTCGAATAAGTTTAAGATTTTTAAATTTGAAATTTTAAATTTGAAAAATAAGTTTAAGATTTAAAATTTGAAAAATTTAAATTTTGAAAATTTTAACTTTTGAAAATTTTAACTTTTGAAAATTTTAACTTTTTTGTTTTAAAAATCAATAGGAGCCTGCGGCTCCTATTGATTTTTTATTTGTTTATTTATTTATATTGTTGATTTTAATTTATTTTTATTTATTGATTTTTTTGTTTATTCCTTACTGTTTTTATATTTCAATAATTCATCTTTCAATTCGGCTATTGTAGACGATATTGAAATACAGCTTTCTTGAAGCATTAAATTTACTATTTCGTTTTGTGTGCTGATTCTGAAATCTGTTCTGATTGCAAATATAGGAATTCCGTTTGCGTATGCATATCCGCACTCCCAACAGGTTCCGGAATCGGGATCGGCACCGTCCAAAACTGCAATTACGATATCGGACGATTTAAGACCCGAAAAGCATTTATTAAATATTTTTTCAACCTCGTTCATATCGCGTGTATCCGATTTGTCTTCCGCATCTTCTTGAGGAAGAAATAAAGAGATTGTAGGAAATAAAATTTCCAATTCGTTTTTAAGTTTTATATTAAAACTTCTTTCCGCTTCAGAAAAAAGCGGACCGGCAATATATATTTGAGTCATAATATCTTGACCTTGCTTAAATTAAGTTTTTGTTATTTGCTTTTTTTAATTATTTATTTTTTCAATTCTGTACTTTATTTTCTGCAAATCCTTCAAATGTGTACACAATATTAAACGGAGGTCTTTCGGGGCGAGATCTGTATTCAACAAAAGACTCTCTGTAGCTTATGTCTTCCGGTTTTACATTGCATTCTTTCATATATTCGTCTATTTGTTCTCGTCCGTATTTTTTTACAAAATTTATTGCTTCGTCTTTTGTATGAAATTTAGTTGGTCCGAGCTTTGTGTAAACGAATATATCTTTTTCCTTAAAACCGGTATGTGTTTCATAAACTCCGATATCTATTCCGACTTCCACTCTTTTTGCAAATTTTCCGGAAAGAGCCCCGATTGCATTTCCAACGTCGTAGTATTCCGGAACGCAGATTTCGGAATCGATTAGGAAATTGAGTTCTTCAACATAAGATGAAACGGGCGCTCCTATTAAAATTATAGGAATGTCAAATTTCATTTTAAGGTAATTTCTTTTACCTAAGAAATTTTCAATCGTTTCTCTTTTAAATGAATCGTTTAAGAAGTAAATTGCTTCTGTTGCCATTTTTTTAGTAAATGTCTTTTTTATATGTTCACAAAAAGAATACTTTTCCATGTTCAACAAGTTTCCCAAAATCGTTGCACCGATTTCTGACGCTTCCGAATTCCATTCTGAAAAATCGCCAAGAACATGAAGTGCATCGGTAGGTGTAAATCCGACCATTTGAACGGCTCTTTTTGAAACTAAAGATTTCAAAATATTTTCAGGGACGAAGTTTTTTTCCCAATTTTTATTTCCGATTAAAGTCGGTGTGTCTTTTACAACTGAAATGTATTTTTTCTCTTCATCAGTCAAAGCAAGAGAACTGTCACACGAATTTATATAAAATAATGTAGGTTGAATAAAATCAGTTAATTTTTGATTGAAAGGAACCCATCGATTTTTTAATATTTCAATAAAATCGGGAAACATTGTTGCCGCTCTGCATAGAGGCATAACTCTTTTAGGACCGATATTCAATTCTTTCGGCGCTGAAAAACGCTGCCCTTTTCGAGGATTTCTGTCACCTGTATCAATATCGGAATAATCAATTCCGTCAGGCAAATTGATCAAATCTTCAACGCCTTCAGATTCAATCCAAACGTGACTGTCACCACCAAGTGCGATTGTTTCAATTTTTAAAGCTCTGACTTTCGTACTCCACCCGCCCACTTTTGCACCTGTGTCTGAAATTTCCGGAATTCCGTCTTCAATCATAGAAATATCGGTACTGGTCCCGCCTACATCGATTGCAATACATGTATCAAATCCGGACAAAAACGAACCGCCCAAAATACTTGCGGCAGGACCTGAAAAAATAGTTTCTATAGGTTTTTCCATAACTTCGCTTAAAAGTGCTGCTGCACCGTTACATTTAAGCATAGTGATTTTTGCATTGATTCCCAAATCTTCCGCCGTTTTTACAACTGAATCCGTAAATTTTTTGGCAACCGGGATTAAAGACGCGTTCAAATAAGCCGTCTGTGCCCTTTCAAAAGCACCAAGTGACATCGTTAATTCATGGCCGCAAACTACAGGAAAGTCAGTCAGCTCTTTTATAATACTTTTTGCCAAAAGCTCATGTTCAGGATTTAAAACACTGTAAACTGATGAAATCGCATAACTGCTAACCAATCCTTTAGTTTCGTTTACAAAAGATTTAATAGCCTCCACATCAAGTGGTTCCGCTTCAATTCCGTTATAATTGTGGCCGCCTTTGATATGAATAAACGTTTCTGCAAAACTGTCCGCTTCCTTTTGTTTCCCAATCATTATTAACCCGACAGGATAACGGCTGTCTTCCAATATAGCATTAGTTGCAAAAGTAGTTGAAACCGAAAGAAGTTGAATTTTCTTCAAATCGGATTCATTAAATTTGGAAAGAGCTGATTGTATGCCCCCTAACGGATCCGGATACGTTGTTAAAGATTTCGCCGATTGAATAATAGTATTTGTCGACTTGTCAAACAAAATTGCATCAGTATAAGTACCGCCCGCATCGATTCCCATAAAAAGTTTTTTAGGTGATTTCATGAATTAATTAAATCTCCTTGTAAATTTGAACAATAAAATCATATTAAAAATAATAATTAATAAACCTGTTATATTAAATAATAAATTTCAACGTATATTTTTTTCCATTTCTGAAAAATCTTTTTCCGTTTTCGGATTAAATCTCTTTTTTGATTCATAATTCGATAGGAGCAAGATTATGAGACTTGCGAAAATAAATGCGGGAATTATTTCATTGAAACTGAATATAATATTTCCTGAAACACTTAACTGCCTCCAAACGGCTCCGAAAATACCCCCGGCTACCACACCTGTTAAAATAGAGTTTTTTGTTGTTTTTCGATAATAAAGAGAAAAAAGCAAAGCTGAACCGAAAGAAGCGCCGAACCCTGTCCATGGATAAGCTGTTAATTCAACTAAAGAATAAGTTGGTGAAAAAACCAAGATAAAACAACCGGGAATTAAAACAACAGAAGTTAAAATTTTTAATAAAATTGTTTTATTATCAGAATATGTTTTTCCGAAAGAAGGTAATATTATATCTACAAATGAATCACGAATAAATGTCATATAACGTATAACAAAGCATATAATTGATATAAACGTTAATGAATAAATCGAAAAAATTAATATTGAGAATATATTATGTACACTTCCTAAGAATTTAAAGATATCAAGTTCGGATGATATGGAAATATTTGATTCTAATAATATTATTCTGAAAATTAAACCTGCTAAAATTGTGACAAAACCTATCAAAAAAGCCCATGTAGTCGATATTATTGTATTTTTTCGAATTTGACTTTTTATATTACTGTGAGAAATATTATTTTCATTTATATTCTCGTCATTCCCTAAATAAGTAGAGACTACTCTTAAAAAAAATGTAGGAACTCCAAAAAGACCCAATGACCAACCGAGACCGGATAAAACCAATGTAACTTTTGAAACGTTCGTATTTGAAAACTCAATTACACCGAATATATTCGGATCGCTTGATATTAATGTTGGAATTTCAGATATTAAATCAGATAATATATTTACATTTTTAAAAGTAATTATCGCATATAATATAAAAAATATCATGAATATAGGAATTAAAAGGGAAGAAAAACCGTTTAATACTGTTATAAAATATTTAAAAGATGATGAATATTTGGACTTGTTAAAAATTAAAAGTTCAAGACAATTATAAAATACACAAACCAAAGTTAAAAAAACAATAAATAAAATAAAACTTTCTATTGTACTAAAAACATAAGAAACTGAAGAGAACTTTTCAACTAAATTAATTATATGTATTAAAGCAACAATACCTGCAGAAATTATTCCGAATGAAAAAATAACAAGGAAAAAAGAAGAAACAAACACGAGTGTGCTTGAGTTATCATAATATCGTTTTTCAAAAAACGAGTATAAATTTTTAATATCGTAACAATATCCAAACTTTTCTTTTTTAAATAAAACTTTTAACATTGCGATTAATCTTTCCGAAATTAAAATGCGTGAAAAAAAAACACCTAAAACCAGTCCTAATAACATCCAAACGGACGAAAAACCATATTTAAATGAGGATATAGGCAATACTATAATAAATAGCCAAACCGGGATATCTTCAAGTAAACCTCCCAAATTTGCAATAAATATATTGAATGAAGAAAATATATTATTCATTGAATGGTGTTTTATTAAAAAAAATGATAGAATAATAAAGAATATCATGAAGAAAAATAAAAAATACAAAAACATAATAAATGCTCCTTGAACAGCTGAGATTGTAGAGGTTAAATGTATTTAACTATTATATAGTTAATCTGCACATTGTTAAGTTTAAAAAATAAAAAATAATAAAAATTGAAAAAAAGTAATCTGTTTGAAAATTAAAATGTCATTATAATATAAACGCATTATTAAAAACTACAATAGTAATGTAATTTTCATATATAGTAATAAAAAATAAAATATACAAACAAAAATAAAAGAAAACGAAGAAATAAAGATTTGGTAACCCCGACACCGAAACCGTACGGGAAAAGAATAAAACGAAGCAATCGTTAAAATTTTAGAATTAAATATTACGACGCAGCATTTAAATTCCTAAAAAAGAATAAAACGAACTTAAGTTTTCATAAATATTTGAAAAACGCATTGTCGGAAAATCTTGAAATGCGTCGCCTCGCCGCAGAAGGAAACGGAATTCGGGACGTATCATTAAAAAAAAACCGCATCGTTCGTTTTAATTCTTAATGTCAATGGTACGCCGTAGCAGCTTTTAAATTCTTAGTGTCAATGATACGCCGTGGCAGCTTTTGAATTCTTAGTGTCAATGATACGCCGTGGCAGCTTTTAAGTTTTTAGTGTCAATGATACGCCGTGGCAGCTTTTAAATTCTTAGTGTCAATGATACGCTGTGGCAGCCTTTGAATTCTTGGTGTCAATGATACGCCGTGGCAGCTTTTAAATTCTTAAAAAAGAATAAAATCCAACTCCGGTTTTTCATGAATATTTGAAAAAACGCACCGTCGGAAAATCTTAAAATGTGCCGTGCAGGAACAAAAAAGGATGCTTGGGGTTTATTTAGATTTAAAAATATATATTTAAATTATTAATCGATAAAACTATAAATATGAAAGGATATGTGATAAATGTATGAATGAACCGAATAAAAATCACACTAATAATAAATTAGCTTGGGGAATTACGGGTGCGGGCGACAAATTGGAAGAGTCTGTAAAAGTTATGAAAGAGTTGAAAGAAAAAGGTTATTTAATCGACGTTTTTTTATCTAAAGAAGCCGCAACCGTTTTAAAAATGTATAAACTCTGTGATGAAATAAAAACGTTTGAAAGCGTGAAAAAAGAAAAGGGACCGAATTCGCCTTTTGTTGTAGGACCTCTTCAAACCGGAGAATATAAAGCTCTTATAGTAACGCCGGCAACTGCAAATACTGTTGCAAAAATCGTATACGGAATAGCAGATACATTAATTACGAATGCCGTTTCACAAACAAGCAAGTCGGAAACACCGATTTATATATATCCGGTAGATAATGAACCGGGAACGATAGAAACAAGTGCTCCAAACGGTCGTAAATTTAAATTGAAAATGAGAAAAACAGATTTGGAAAACACAAATAAATTAAAAGAAATAGAAAATATCCACGTTTTAAAAAATCCGGATTCTTTAGCGGACATTTTTTAAAATAATTGATAAAATATTTTTAAAGAGAAGAAAAAAGTAAAAAATATAAAATAAAGTTTTTGATGAAATCAAAAACTTTATTTATTTATTTATTTATTTATTTATTTATATTTATTTATATTTATTTATTTTTATTTGATTATTTTTATTTAATTGTTTTTATTTAATTGTTTTTATTTGATTGTTTTTATTTAATTGTTTTTATTTATTTATTTTTATTTGTTTTTATTTTTTTTTATTTGTTTGTTTTTTTTTATATTTAAATTTTATCTTTTACTCTTTTTATTTCACGAAATAATAGGATCATCTGGTTGTTTTTCTTTTGATAAAATAAGGAATACTAATGCAACTGCCATTGAAATTACCATTAAAAGCCAAATGAATTTATATTGTTCTACTGTGGCTGTAACTCCTTCAGGAACTTCCATAAGTTTTCCTGTAACACTCATTAAAACCGCTCCGCCAAGGAAGGGGAACAAATTGAATGCACCTGTTGCGGTACCGACCATTGATGAAGGGAACCATTCTTTTACTTGTGCATATGAGACTACGAAGAATCCGGCGAAGAATCCGAATAAGAAGTGAATTACGGAGTAAATTAAGGTACTGTCTACTTTTCCGGAAATTAACCAAATTACAATCCAAATTACCAAATAAGCGGCTGTACCGAAAATAAGCACTTTTTTACGAGATTTAAATATTTTATCAGAAAGATATCCGGCGATAGGACAACCGAAAATCATTCCGATTGCAATTAAAGACAAAACACCTGAATAAACTGATTTGTCCCAAGCAAGTACATCTCTAAAAAACGGACCTACCCAAAGACCTTGGTATACCATTAAAGATCCATACATGAAGAAAAACCAAATCGAAAGTGGCCAAAATTTCATTCCTGCGCCAAAAGTCTTTTTAAGTGCGTCAACCATAGGGATTGCTTCGACTTTTGCAGGAGGATTGTATACTTCACCCTGTTCTTTAGCTTCGATTTCAGGAAGTGACGGACCACCCATTTCTTCCGGGTTTTCTTTAACTAAAATCCAAATTACAATTGCAAGAATTACAGAGAAAATACCCAAAGCCAAAAACACATGTTGCCAATTACCTAAAAGCGCTGCTGCAAAAGCAAGCGGTCCGGCTGCACTTAGTGCACCTATGTTTCCGATCGCAAGTAATGCTCCAGACATTGTTGCAAATTCTCTTTTTCTAAACCATATCGCCAAAACTTTCATTACCGGAATATAGACCATTGCAACTCCAACACCGATTAAAATACGGCCGAATAAAACCATTTCAAAGTTTTGAGCGACACCTGTTAGAATTGCACCGACTGCTGCCAATAATGTAAATATTGCAGCCGTTTTCTTAATTCCCCATTTATCTGTTAAAACACCGCTCGGCAGCTGCATCAGAGTGTAAGCATAAAAGTATGCCGACCCCAATAAACCGATTGAAGTTGCACCGACACCGAATGTTTTTGCGATGTCGTCAGCAACTACTGCTGTTGAAACACGGTGGAAGTATACAAAGAAGTAGGCAAGTGCCAATATAGCGAATACAACCCACCTATATTTCAAAACCTTATTTTTCGCTTCCTCAGTAAATGTCATAATACTACCCCCAAAATATAATTAAAACCTTTATCTATCTGAATATTATCACTATTAAAGACATATATAAAGACATATAAAATCACAAACATCAATTTTTAAATTCATAATTCATAATATATGAACTATGAACTGCTTTAAATCACTGTAAATATTATGTAAGATGCCTATTGTTAATTTTATACATCTTCAAAGATATATTATATATACTATAGTATATAAAATAACGCGGAAAAAATAACAGTGGATAATATTAAGAAAAAAATAAAAACGAATGCAGTAAACGATTCAAAAAAAATATAAGAAATATGGTAACTAAAATTTTGATTGCGTGATCTAAAAAATATGCAAAAACTACACAATGCATGAAAAATGTAAAAATTATAAGATTTACATATTTTCAGAAGACCAGTCATGAACCGCTTTTACCCATGTCTTTAACCGATCAGAAGTACTCAATGGTGGAGTTCCGCATCCGAGCATTGAAGCTTTGGCACCCGAATCAAGTGCATACCGAGTACTTTTTATAATATCTTCATATGTTCCGTCTACAACTAATAACGGAGCAATATTTCCTGCAACTGGCGTATCACCTGCGAGCCGAACCGCATCTTTCATGTCAACCGTTTGTTCAATACTTAAACAGTTTGCACCTGTTTTTGCCATTCCTTCAATACAAAGAGCCATATTTCCACAAATGTGCAAAACCCAAGGAAGACCTTTGCTTTTTATGAAGTCGCCCAGTTCTTTTTCAAATGGAACAGCCACTTTATTATAAAATTCCGGCATTACTAAATTTGTAGAAGCCGAAGGATCGCCGCATTGTATATAATCGGCACCTGCATTAATGCATGCTTTGGCATAAATTTTATTTACATCGAGTGCAACTTCCAGCCACTCAGTAATCGTATCCATATATTTTTCTTTTTGAAGGCATCTGATACTCAATTTTGATAAATTGTTAGCTCCTGCCAAGTAACCGGCCAAAGTTACAGGACCTACTATTAATATCGATTTTGCAGCATCCGGATATTTATCTTTGGCAATTCCTGCCGCTTCAATAGTGGTTTTTACAAAATCACTTTCAAGAAATTTACTGTAATCTACATCATCGGGACTTTTAAAAAAACTTTTAACGGAAGGATGAATATCTATTCTGCCCATACTAACTTCAAGACCTAAAGAAGCTGCTTCAACGCACGCACTAAACGGAAAAATAATTGAATCCACACCTATGTCCGTATACATTTTTGAAGAAACATCTATCATCATTTCTGCGTTTTTATGCAAATCGGGCCAGATTGCACCACTTTTATTGATGTTCTCAACAACCATTGTAGAGCCGGTAATAATAGGAATTCTGTCAACCGGTTTGCGATTTAACATCGCAATTACACGTTCCTTTGACGTCATTTCAGTAACCATAATATCATAACCTCATTAATATATAAATATGTGAATATATAGAATATATGTACGCATATGTACACATATATATAGAGAGGTATATACAATTAACGCGTTGCAGAAATCAATTATTAGAATAATTTCAATTATTAGAATAATTTATAGATTAATTATTAATTATTAATTGACTATGAAATTATAGAACATATATGTATTTTATAAACTGTTATGAATTAGATAATTATGAATTAGATAACAATCAAATGCTGCTAAAATAACAGATCCCGAAAAATAATCAAATGCTACAAAAAAACATATCAAATATCGCCGATAAATAGCGCACGATATTCTTTCATTGCATAATTGTCGGACATTCCTGCAATGTAATCGCAAATGCAGCGTGCAAATGAAATATTGTTTTCAAATAATGCAAATACAAAACGATCCGGTTCGTCCATTGATGAAATTGTACCCGATTTATTTAAATCGTTTAAACGTTTAATATTATGTTTTTTAAATGTTTTTTCATCCAGTTTAAATTTATCGGGAAGTTCCAAAATTCCATTTAGTTTTTCGACATCGGAAAGCTTTAAAGTATGTATAAAGTTATGTACAATACAACGATTGCTTTTTGTCATATCTACTTCACTTAAAGAAATTGAATCGGAACCGATTTTATTTGTAAAAAAGTTGTTGCAATCACTATTTAATAATTTAATATCATAAATTTGTTTATTATCGCGAATTGCTTTTTGTATTCTTAAACGAACATAAAACGGCAAAAGCAAAGGATTTTCATAATACGCTTCAAACAGATTTCGAATTATGAATTGTGCACGGCTGTCGAATTTATTTACAAAATCGGTATTTGTGATTTTGCTGTTAATTATATCTTTAATTTTAAGGTTTAATACATGCCCCACTTTAGAAAAGTCGATGCATTTACTTAAAATTACGGAAGCATTTGTAAAACCGAATTCCTGAAGAGTTTCAACGGTTTGATCTGATTGGTCGCCCCGGTCACTCCGGTCAATCCGGTCGCCCCGGTCACTCCGGTCAATCCGGTCGCCCCGGTCATCCTGGTCACTCTGGTCGCTCTTTTTTTCTGCCTTCTTTTTAATACATACGGAAACATTTTTTTTGTAAGAATCGCAATTTTTTGAAATTCTGTATTTTGATTCAAGTAAAACGTCCGACAAAAAATAACTCATTAAAATTTTTTGCAAATGGTCGGATTGGTATGCCGTTTTAGGCTTATCTTTTTTGAGCTCTTCGATTAGTAAACGGAACAAATCCAAACATTCTTTTTCGTGATTTAGAAAATCCGAATCGTCTTGTAATTTTTTTGATGATTTTAGTGTTTTTGACGTTTCTTCCGAATCGATTTTATTTTGAATACTTGAAATAATTTCATCTGAGGATGAAATTATTTCCGAAATGAAAGATTTTGCATCGAGTCGGGCTTCGGGGCTTTTAAAACCGTCGTTTAAGTCTTGAAGCATTTGAGCGATTTCGTCTGCAACGTGTACGACTTGGCCTTCGAAAGTTACCGAAAAATCATAATCCATAAAAAAAGAATAGGTAGAACGAGTATTTTGAACAAACGATTCAAGATTGCAAAAACTGCGCCCGCTTTTTGTATGTTTTAAAGAACCTTCCAAAACTTGCCAAGACAAATTTATCCCGTCAACGGACGAATCGTTCGTTTCAATTATATCCAAAATTCTAACGCTTTGGAAATTATGATTAAAACCGCCGTAATTTTCTGACATAGAATGTTCAAACATTTCCGGAATTTCTCCGGACATTATTTTATTTAAAATTCGTTCGCCGGAGTGTCCAAACGGAGTATGGCCCAAATCGTGACCGTAAGATATAGCTTCACACAAATCGATATCGAAATCAAAGAACTGAGCAATTCTTCCTGCAATTTGAGCAACTTCAAGAGTGTGTGTCAAACGAGTTCTGTAATGGTCGCCCATGTCTACAGGATAAATTTGAGTTTTGTCCAAAAGGCGACGAAACGAACGCGAAAATATAATAACTTCTTTATCATGATAAAAACCGTCCGTTACAAAGGAATTAAACGGATCGGAGTAAAAGTTCGCTTCACGAATACGATCGGAACTCTGAAAAACTTGCTTAAAAGAAAAATTCCCCATACAATCATCTCAATTATTTATTATTTTATTTGTTTATTTGTTTATTATTCATTATTATTTATTATTAAAAGCATAAAAGTAAATATCTTTTTGCATATTAAAATGTAATGAATTTAAATTTTATTTAAGAAATAACAGAATTATAGAAATAACAGAATTATAGAAATAATAGAAATAACAGATAATAGAAATAACAATATTATAGAAAAAATAACATAAATAATATAGAGATGAAGAATATTATGAAATATAAAGAAGAAAAGGAGTACGAACACGAGATATTTCACAAAGAACGTAAAAAAATAGAGTTCTTGGATAAATATATAGCAAATATATTTTTTGATCCGAATGAAACAACAGAAAGGAAAAATGCTGCAAGAACGTTAAGTACAAAATACGTGGTAAATTGCAATATTTGTGTTAAAGAATTGACAGGCTTGGAAAAAAAAGTAATGGAAGAAGCGCTCGAGGCTTGGAAAAATACTGAAAAAATGATAGAAATAGAAAATTAAAAAAAAGAAAAAATTAAAAAAAAATAAAAAAAGAAAGGAAAAATAAGAAAAATGAGAAAAAATTAAAAGAAAAGAAAAAAATAAAAAAAAGAAAAGAAAATTAAGAAAAAGAATAAAAAAATAATTTTATTTAAAAAATAAAATTATTCTACTACAATTCCGAATGCATATTTCGGAAGGACTCTTGTAATTTTAACGGTAACTTCTTCATCTTTTTGTGTGTCGGGAACGAATATGACAAAACCTTCAATGCGGGCGATGCCGTCACCTTTTTGAGCGATATTTTCTATTTTTACGGTATATGTTTTCCCTTCGGTAACAGGTGCCGTTTTTTCACTTTTATTCTTAAACATGGAATCATTGCTTTTGCTAAACATAATTAATACTCTACCTACAAAATTTAGTGTTAAAAAAGCAAAGTTTTGATGTTTTGCTTTCTCTCACCCCATGAACATCTATGAGAGAAAACAATTCTGTACAAAATAATGTCCAAAAGATAAAAAGTGTTCTCAAATAAACGATTCAGATTCGTAAATGACTTTTAAATATAAAAGCCTTTACATTTTTTAAGTAAAAAAAGAAATTATATATGAAATCTATATGAAATCTATATGAAATTTAGATGAATAATATTCCGATATAAAGCTATTATATAAAACAGAAAAATATCCGGATTTGTTATTCGATTCGTTCTTTATAATCTTTATAAGAGAGTGAGAAGAGAGTGAGAACGAGAAATTAAATTCGATTTATCAAAATGGGAGCTTATCGGAATAAAATTTACCGAAATAAGCGCTTAGCTTAATCGGTTTGAAGAAACAATAAGATTAAGGTTAAGATTAAGATTAATCGGAGTTCTCTTCATCAAAGTCGATTTCTTCGGATTTTGTTTCATCGGAGCTTATAAAAAACGGTGAATTCGGGACTTCTTGTACCTGTTCTTCCGCTTCAGTTTCGGCTTCTGCTTCGGGTTCCGTTTCCGTTTCAGGTTCCGGTTCATTTCCGGATACAACAGATGCAAATGCGTATTTAGGAAGTACTCTGTCTATTTTAATTGTGACTTCCTGACCGGTGCGAGTGTTCGGAACAAAAATAACGTAACCTTCAATTCTTGCAATACCATCTCCCTTTTGTGCTATGTCTTCAATTTTTACTTCGTAAGTTTTACCTTCAGAAACAGGAGTGGTAACTTCGTCGGGGTTTCTAAAAATTGAAGAAACATTATTATAATTACTATTATAATTATTATACATGAAAAATTTACCTCATTAATTTATATACGATTTGCTATTGCAAATCGAAGCAACTAATTTAAAAGAGAAAAAAGAGAAAAACAAGTACAACTTGCATACCGAATAATAAAAGTAAGAATGTTACGTATTAATTCTACGAGTGTTGATTTTACAAAGTATAAATTAACAAAGTAACAAAAGTCGTACGATATTTTTAAGTTTAAACACTTTAATCCGATTAAACTAATTGCAATTATTTATGAGTCTACACTATTTAAACCTTGTGAAAATTCCATAGAAAATATGAAATAAAAAATAGAAAGTAACACACAAAACAGAGAAAACGGAAAAAATGATGAATAAATTTAAATATGATAACTATCTATTTATATCGGTCTTTATTATTCTGTAACATTGTTCTTTATTATTTCATAAAGGGCCCGTGGCTCAGTCAGGCTAGAGCGGTAGACTCTTAATCTATAGGTCGGGGGTTCAAATCCCTTCGGGCCCGCTTTTGATTTTTAATTACTGTTTTTGATATTTACGGTTTATTCTTTTTTGGGATTTCAAAAACTACGGCGTATCATCCACTTTAAAAATTTTAACGGACTATGCGGTTTTTTACGTTTTAGGTGATATGACCCGAAAACCCTTTTTTTGTATCAGTGCGGTGTATTTCAAGTTTTTTCCAGGCTCGTTTATTTCTAATGTCAATGATACGACGTAGCTACGGCGTATCATTGACACTAAGAATTAAAAAGCTTCAACGGCGTATCATTGACAATAAGAATTAAAAAGCTGCCACGACGTATCATTGACATTAAGATTTAAACGGACGCTGAGGTTTTCCCGTTTTAATGATACGATCCGAAACCCGTTTTATTTTGAGGGGGGAGCTTTTTAAGAATTTTCTGAGACACGTTTTATTCTTTTTTAAGAATTTTTAAGGATGCTTCGATTTTATTCTTTTTTATTTAAATTTTATTTTCTCTTGCGTAATAAAAAAGATATTGTTGTGCAAGTCCTGAATATTCTCCGAAATGATTTATTCCGAATTCGTTTAATTTAGTTTTGGGAAAATCGTTTGACACATAATGTTTGTACATTATTTTTTGAATCCATGTGTCAACCGGAAAAACGTCACGCTTTTTAAAACTGAAAAGAAGAACACAATCGGCAACTTTTGGGCCTACGCCCGGAAGTTGCATTATGTATTTCCTTGCGGAATTCGTGTCCATATCGAAAATATCGTCAAGCAAAATATTCCCGTCCGCTATCAATTCGGATGTTTCAACAATTCTTTTGTCACGAAAACCGACACCGCAATTTTCTCTTAAATCTTCAGGACATAAACTCGCAAGTTTTTTTGCATCGGGAAACGAATAAAAAGTACCGAGATCGGATTTTATTTTATTTCCGTAATTTTTAGAGATTCGCTCAACGTTGTTTTTAATTCTGGGAATGTTATTGTTTGCCGATAAAATAAAAGTAATGAGAGTTTCAAACGGTTCCTGATTCAAAATACGAATACCGCTTCCAAAAGAAGTTGCTTTTGATAAAACGAGATCATTTTTAAAATGATTTTTAAAAAAAGAGTAGTCGGTAGACAAATCAAAATAGTGATCCCAAAAAGACAAATCGGACAAATCGGAATTCGATATCATAAGAGAAGAACCGTTTTGAGAAAAACGAAACGCTCTTCCGGATACAATATTTATATAAGAGCCGTCTTCTGTTGAAAAATTACGAAAAGATTGACCCGAATTAAATATTTGATCAATATCGAAATCTTGAAGATTGTTTATGATTAAATTGTTGTTCTTTTCTTTCGCTGAAATATTCATAAAAATCCCGAAAATCCTAAAAATCTCAAAAAATGCATAAATCCCGAAAATCCTAAAAAACGAATATTTTTCATTTTTTAGTTTTTATTTTAAATTTTATTGCAAAACGATTCGATAGCAGTTCCTGTATTTTTAAGAAGACCGTATGCCAATTCCTGAGACGGCCATGAGCCTAAACCGCAATCGGGGCCTACGTAACGAATGGTATCGCCAAAAATTGAATAAAAATAATTTAAACGTTTTTCTATTACATCGGGTGTTTCAATTTCAGTTAATATTTTGTTTAAAGTATTTGGGGAATTCCAGGCGTTTGTATTATATTTTTCATTTAAAATACCAACTAAATTGAAAATGTCGGTTCTTGAAATTCCTATTCTTAAAAAAGTATCGGTCGATTCAAGTACGTTTTTGTCAATCATTTCGATATAAGAAGGAGTTGCCGCAGATTCAACACCGATTACGTTTATTGTTGCGGTTTCGCATGCTATGTCGTAATATAAAGGAGAGTGAATGTGTATTTGAACGTCAAGTCCGTTTTTTGCTGCCGCTCGACCCGAAATCGTTAATCCATCGATTAATTCGTCACGGGTAAGTGAAAGGTCCGGATTTAAACCGAGACTCGGCTCATCTATTGAAAGGGTTTTTATATCAATGTACTTTGAATTTTTTATTGCGTTTCTGCAATAAAGATTTATGTTTTGTGCAAAAATTTTGAAAATGTCTTCGTAAACAGCGCTTCCGAATTGGTTTAAATAAAGTTCAATCGGTCCTGTTAAACAAACTCTTACAGGCATTTTTTCGCCCGTTTCTTCAAAATAACGTTTCCCGGGAATTTCAAGAGCTTCAAGCTCTACCATATTCGTGCATTCCATTCGAACTCGGTAAGGCTCCGTGCAGCAGTCGGGGTTTAAGAAAACGTCTGTGAATTGAGTTATCATGTCCTGAAATTGCGGATAAGTGGGAATTGAAACTCCCGCATCCTGTTTCATTAAAAAAACCTGTTCGATTACAGAATATAATTCTTGATCGTTTCTACCTGCCGAAATTGCTTCAGAAACCTTTTCTTTCGAAACGGAAGGCGGCAGAGGAAAACTTCCAACGTCGTCATATAAAATTTCCATTTTTAAAAACCCCGAATTCATTAAAATTCATAATTCATAAAATTCATAATTCATAAAATT
>JAAYST010000106.1 GCA_012518265.1 Candidatus Methanofrustulum fimipullorum
ACGGAATTTTCTTTGACAACACTTATCGCAACCACATCGACTTAGGTAAGGAAAGTAATGACTATTACTACTACTCAGCGGTTGATGGCAATATTGACTACTACATCATCGGTGGTGACTCACTCAAGGAAGTTATTACTAACTACACTTATTTAACCGGCCGTGTACCAATGCCACAAAAGTGGACATTAGGTTACCAACAATCACGTTGGGGCTACAGTGTCAGTCAAAAGCAAGTTGAGAAGATTGCTGAAAACTTGCGTAAGTATGATTTACCATGTGACGTTTTACACCTGGATATCGACTATATGCGCGGCTACCGAGTATTTACCTGGAGAACAGATAACTATGAGTCACCAGAAAAATTCGTGGCTAAGATGCGTAAATTGGGCTTCAGAATCATCACGATTATTGACCCAGGCGTTAAGAAAGATGATGACTACAAGATCTACAAGGAAGGTATCGAAAAGGGCTACTTCGTTAAGGCTCCAGATGGCACTGTTTATGTGAATGAAGTTTGGCCAGGGGATGCAGTCTTCCCAGACTTTGGTCGCAAGCAAGTACGTGAATGGTGGGCTAAGAACTGCAAGTACTTAGTTGACTTAGGTGTCTCAGGTATTTGGGACGATATGAACGAACCAGCTTCATTTAGAGGTGAAGTTCCAGAAGATGTAGTCTTCCATAATGAAGATGAGGAAACCACTCATAAAAAGATGCACAATGTCTATGGTCATAACATGGCTAAGGCAACTTATGAGGGACTTAAGAAGTACTCGGGCAAGCGTCCATTTGTAATTACTCGTGCTGCATATGCTGGAACACAAAAGTTTTCCACAGTTTGGACTGGTGATAACCAAAGTTTATGGACACACGTGCAAATGATGATTCCGCAATTATGTAACTTGGGGATGAGTGGTTTTACTTTTGCCGGTACTGATATTGGTGGTTTTGGTGCCGATACTACCCCTGAACTTTTGACTCGCTGGATTGAAGGCGCTTTGTTTAGCCCACTTTACAGAAACCACGCGGCTCTAGGCACTCGCTCACAAGAGCCATGGGTATTTGGTGAACCAACATTATCAATTTATCGTAAGTACTTGAAGTTACGTTACCGTTTTGTACCATACTTGTACGATGAATTTTATCGTGAAAGTAAAACTGGGTTGCCAATCATGCGTCCACTTGTTTTGAATTATGAAAATGATCCACATGTGTATAACATGAATGATGAATACATGGTGGGCGAAGACATTTTGACAGCTCCAGTTGTTCAAGAAGGTCAAACTAGCCGTGCAGTCTACTTGCCAGAAGGCGAATGGATTGATTTCTGGAATGGCGTTGAATATAGCGGCAAGAATACGATCCTGGTTGACGCTCCAATTGATAAATTGCCATTGTTTATTAAGAATAATACGATTTTGCCATGGGGCAATGAAGTTAGCCACATTTCTGATGAGCCAGATAAGACCATGACCTTCAGAGTCTTTGGCGACAAAGGTAAGTACACTCATTACCAAGATAACGGTCTGGACTTCAATTACCAAAATGGCGAATACAACTGGTACGATGTGGAAGTTGCTGACGGTCATGTGGAAATTAAGTTGGCACATCATGGTTATGCACATGAATATCAACAGATTATAGTTAAGTTAGCTGATCGCGAAGTTGTCTTTGATTATTGCAACGGTAAATACGTAGAAAAATAAAAATAAGTTTGTAGCCATCGATTAAATTCGGTGGCTATTTTTTGTGGGTGAAAAAATATTAAAGTTGAATATTATAAGACTTCAACTAGTGTATTTCATAAACTAGTTGGAGCTTTTTTGATACCAAATCGGTCCTTCTTTACATGTGAAGCTGTCGTTTTAATATGATTTTATAAAGGGGGATGAACCAA
>JAAYST010000023.1 GCA_012518265.1 Candidatus Methanofrustulum fimipullorum
ATTCATTTTTTATTAATTATTTTTTTCATTTTATTCATTTTTTAAATAAGTTTTTTGTTTGTATTTTCTTCTTCGCATTTTTTAATATATTCTTTAATTTCTTGTTTTGTCGGAACTTCTGTTTCTTTGCATGCGTTTACAAATGCGATTATATTTTCAATCGGCGTGTTTTCCGGAACGTCGCATGCTGTTCCTACAAAATTAACGCCTTGGTATATGCATTCTTGAGCGGCTTTATAAACTTCGTCCGGACTTCCTTTTGGCAAAAGTTCAATTACGTCAAGATTTCCGTATATTGTCATTTTATCGCCGATTTTTTTCTTTATATACCAAATCGGAACGTTTTTGTCAGCAGAAAAGCATTCAATTCCTGTTTCTTTAAGCGGTTCTAAAATAGGAGCGGTATTTCCGCAAATGTGTATGATTTTAGGAATCTCGGTTGCATTTGAAATTCTTTTAAGATAAGGCGTTACAAACTCACGAAACATTTCACCCGATATTAAATCACCCGAAGACGTAGGGTCTGCCAGGAATAATATGTCGGACCCCGAATCTATCATGAGTTTTTGATATTCAATTATAAAATCGGTAATTTTGTCCATTAAAATACGAATATTGTCCGGGTTTTCAAGCATCATGCAAAACATTTCGTCAACGCCTGCAATGTGTCCCAATATCGTAAACGGGCCGATAGTTGTTGGCAAAATTGCTAATTTGTCCTCATATTTTTGTTTTAAAATTTCTATAGACTTCAAAACAACCGGAATTCTACCCATTTCACTTATATTTTCAGGAATTACAAAATCTTTCGGATCTTTTACCGGATGAGTTTTAATAGGCGGTCTGTCACTTTTTCTCCAATCAAGTTCAGCTCCTAAAACTTCAGCTTCAAGGGATATATCAAACGGGACAGTAACCCCTTCTATTCCCGTTAATTCATGAGACATAGCCGCCAAATCAGCCATCATTTGAGGGTTTGTATGAGCTTCCGGGTAAGTTGCACCAGCACCTTTTAGAATATCTTTTGTAGTCATTACAAGACCGTTTGCAGATGAAATATGATCCGTATCTTTTCCATAAACACAAGCCAAAGCACGCTTTAAATTACTCATTTCTTTTACCATTTTAAAATCCTCTAAATTTTATGTAGTCCAACAAAGATTTTCTTAAATATATTTAAGAATAATGCATTGTCAAATTGTATCAAAACAGTAAAAGTAAGTTTTCCGGATATTATTATAAATCCTTTGTATAATATCGAATTACGATATTTAGTTTAAGTTATTTTTTGTAAAAGTAAAAAAAGTAAAAAAGTTTTAAAGAAAAAGTAAAAAAAATAAAGAAAAATTGAAGAAAAATTGAAATTTTGAAAATTGAAGTATGAAACATATACTTCAATTTTCAATTTGTTTTTTTCCCATTTCAAATGCTTTCATATTTACATCTACCGTTTTTGGCGGTATTATTTTTTTAATGCAACTTTTTAAAACTTCTTCTTCAAGCGGCACGAAATTTGATGAAGCTCCGATCATTACAACGTTCATCGCCTGTCTGTTTCCTGCTTCTTTTGCTTTTTCTGTTGCGTTAAATGCATATACTTTATATTTGGTTTTAAGTGAATTGATAATTTCATCCAAATCCGGATATTTTGATTTTCCCGAAGTAACGGTTGTTGGAAGCACTTTATTAGTGTTTAATATGACAATTCCGTCATCTTTTAAAAGATGCGTGTAACGCAATGCTTCGGCAGGTTCAAGTCCGATTAATATATCTCCGCTTTTTTCAGGGATTAAAGATCCTTCTGTTGCTCCGATTCTTACGTGATTTTCTACGGATCCGCCTCTTTGCGCCATTCCGTGAGTTTCAGCCGCTTGAACATTATAGTTTTGAACAACGGCCGCACGACCGAAAACATCTGATGCCAATATTGCTCCTTGTCCGCCGACTCCGCAAATTATTATATCATATTTAATATTTTTATCTTCAGTTTCGAGTTTTTCGTTTTTCATTTTTCCACCTCCAAAATCGCATCAAATGAACAAATATATGCACAAACGCCGCATCCGTTACATTGTGAATTAATTGTAGCGATTGCAGTTTCATTATCGTATTCTATTGCGGGACATCCGAAGTTTACGCAACGTTTGCAACCTTTACACTTGTCGGTTTTGACATAATACGGAGTTCTTCTTACGCCCGCTTTTCTTTCAACGATTGCACACGCCTGTTTTACAATAACAACAGACACTCCTCTAAAACTTTTTGCTTCTTTAAATGCAGTTTTGCAGCTGTCGTAATCGTATGCGGAAACGACTCGGATGAACTCAGCTCCCATTGCTTTGCATAATTCTTCGATTGAAACGGAATATGTTTCTTCTCCCATTGCGGTAATTCCCACTCCCGGATTCGGCTGATGGCCGGTCATTGCCGTAATTCTGTTATCTAAAATTGAAACCGTAATGTCCGCTTTATTGTATATTGCGTTCATTAACGAATTCATTCCCGAGTGGAAAAATGTAGAATCGCCGATTGCACAACAAATGTGCTTTTTCTCACCCGCTTTTGACATTCCGGCAGCTATACTTATACTTGCACCCATACAAACTGTAGTGTCCACCGTTCCGTTTTGAATTCCAAGTGTGTAGCATCCGATATCTCCCGGATAAATTGCGGAGCGTCCGAAAATGTCTTTCATCGCTTGAAACGCCGCTCTGTGGGAGCAACCCGGACAAAGTGTAGGCGGTCTAACCGGCAATTCTATTTCCGTTTCATTATTTGCTTCGTCAACCAATGAAGCGGATTCTTTCAGTCCGAATGCATTTTCAATTGAATTTTTACAAATATCGGTATTCAATTCGTTTACGCGCGATACGTGGTTTGTATATTTTCCCAATATTTCGGTTTTTATTTTATTTTGTTGTGCAATTATTCTTACACGGTCTTCAACAATCGGTTCCAATTCTTCGATTATTAATACGGTATCGCAATGTTTCAAAATCTTTTTAATTTTTTCTTC
Organism: Candidatus Methanofrustulum fimipullorum; assembly: GCA_012518265.1. GTDB lineage: Archaea > Halobacteriota > Methanosarcinia > Methanosarcinales > Methanosarcinaceae > Methanofrustulum > Methanofrustulum fimipullorum. The sequence goes on from JAAYST010000023.1 coordinate 3,017, forward strand.
CGGAGCCGGATATGCGCAAATTTTTAAAAATGAAAACTCGTTTTTCGTTTTGTTTTCAATTTCTTTAATTGCTTCTTTTGTATACGCAGATGCAATTCCTGACGCAATAATTCCCAATTTGCTTGTGTTTTTCAATTCAAGTGTATTCCACGGACTTTCTTCGAGTTCTTTTTGAATTTCTTTTTGCAAATCAATTATCACAGGGTGTCTTCTTTTTGCATTTTGGGGAAGCATTACCCATCTCGATGTATCTTTTTCAAAATTCGCTTCTCCTGATTTCCCCGGTATTTCTCCTAATTTTATATCGGATTTTCCGTGACAAATTCTTGTCGTCGGTCTGAATATTACAACTTTTTTATACTTTTCCGAAATTTCAAATGCATACGGAATCATATCTTTTGCTTCTTGCGGCGTTGACGGATCAAAGCACGGCAGAAGTGCAAATTCGGCATATCTTCTTGAATCCTGTTCATTTTGTGATGAATGAAATGAAGGGTCGTCTGCCGAAATAATAATCAGTCCGCCTTCAATTCCGGAATACGAAACAGTCATTAAGGGGTCTGCAGCCACATTTAATCCGACATGTTTCATAGTTGCAGCCGATCTTATTCCTGTAAATGCGGCACCGATTGCGGCTTCAACGGCAACTTTTTCATTTACCGACCACTCTACATAAAAATCCTTTTCTTCAACAGTGCGCAACGTATCTATTATTTCCGAAGACGGAGTTCCGGGATATCCGGAAACAAAACCGACTCCGCCCTCCAACAAACCGCGGGCAATTGCGGAATTACCCAACATATATTCTTTGTTTTCCATGCTTTAAACCTGCTGATACTAATCTGTATCTCGTATCTAAATGATTTTTTATATTTTTACCATTTAATATATAACATACTTATTATAGTTTCGTTAGATTTGTAATTTTTGTAAGTTTTTTATTTTAGTTAAACTTATATATTATAAATTCGTTACTATACTTTCTGCAATTTGATTTTGATTTTAAAATCATAATCATAATCATAATGCAAAAACAAATAACACAGTAATGCGTGAATACTTAAATATTTTATTAGTATTTTTAGTAGTACGGTTATTAGGAGTTAGGTTAATTATGGCAAAGATGCATACAAGAAGAAAAGGAAAGTCGGGTTCAAAGCGCCCGTTGAGAACTGAAATTCCGGAATGGAACCAATTGTCGGCTGACGAAACAAAAGAAATAGTAGTCGATTTATGGGGTCAAGGAGTTTCGATGAGTGTAATAGGAATGGTTTTAAGAGATCAATACGGTGTCGGCGATATCCGTCTTTTAACCGGTCTTACCGTGTCCGAAATACTCAAAGAAGCAGAAGTTGCTCCAAAAGTTCCGGAAGACTTGGCGAACTTGATTTTAAAAGCAATCAATCTTAGAAAACACCTTTCAGCAAATAAGAATGATTTCCACAACAAACGTTCACTTCAGTTGACCGAATCAAAAATCAGAAGACTTATTAAATACTATCACAAAACAGGCGTTTTAAGCGAATCGATAGTATACGACCCGGCAACAGCAGAAGTTATGCTGACAGCATAAGTTTGATTTTTCAAACTTAAATAATATATTTTTTAAATTTTGAGTCTAAATTTAAAATTTAATATCTTTAAATTTAAATTTTATAAATTTTAAAACTTTGTTTAAAACAAAGTTTTAAAATAACTTTTTTTATCTTTTCACTTCAAACAATATTTGGTTTGACTTTTCGTCTACAATTAAAATATTAAGCTCTTCATCACTTGATTTTTTTAATTGTGATACGCTCGTACTTTTCGGCAAAGGGTATTTATTTGCATACAATCTGTTTCCCGATCTGTATATTGAAATTGTTTTTCCGATTTCATAAGTTTCACCCTTTAGCGCTTGATTTACATTAATATCTCCTTCAGATGATGTAAATTTAAGTCCGTCTATTTCTATTGATTCGCCGCCTCTGTGTTCAATGCAAATAATATCTTGACCGTTATGCTTTTTTACTTGTGCGCGCATCATTATATGTGGCGGTGGTTCCTCAAATTCATAACTTAAAACAACAACTCCTAAATAGCCCGCCATTAATACGGTTATTGCCAAAATCAATAATACGGCAATAACAGGAGACACTCCGGAATTCGAGTTCAAAAAAGTTTTTATTTTTTGTCTTTTCCTTTTATCCGTTCTATTTTTTTCAGTTTCGTCTTTCATTTTATACAATTTTATCACCGATAATTAATAGGCGATAAAATATGTTTTGTTTTTTTAATAATTTACAAAATTATAAAAATGGATCAATAAGTAAAAAATAAAAAAGGAAAAAAATAAAAAAGGAAAAAAATAAAAAAGGAAAAAAAGAAATAAAAATAAATAATATAACAAAAAAGTAATAAAAAAAGAAATAAAAAATTAAAAATAAAAATAGAAAAAGAAATAATAAAAAAGTAATAGCGATAGATTAAATGTAAATGAACAGTTTAATTCATTAGCTCATTACTCATTATCGCATGTTATGTCAAATCCCAGGAAAAAAGTTCCGTTATTCGGATTTTTTTCAAATCCCAGTTTTTCTTGTATATAATCATCTGACGGAGTTGACGGTGATCCTAGAATTGCATTTTGTATCTTACAGTTTTTTTCAACTTCCGGATACGGTTTCGGCGGCGTTATGATAACGGGTTTTCCTGTGCCTGCGACACTTTCTCTACGATTTAGTACAAAAGTTCCCATTACCATGTAATTCGGATCTTTTTCATATTTTTTTGCTTCTTCCGCCGTACAATCAAAACCTACGGTAACCCCGTTTTGTTGCATAATTACATTAGGTGGGTCCGGCCAAACAAATTTTTCATTTGTTATAAATCCTACAACGCATCCTTTTTTAAATACTTCTTTCATTCCCTGATTGTCGCCCGTTCCCATTCCCATCAAAACGTTTCCGGTTGCTTCCTCTTCCAATTTTTCAACTTCTTTTCTCATTTCATCGTCCAAAAGAAATGTGGAAATTACTCCGGGAACAGTAACCATAAAGTCGCAAACTTCATTTATAATCGAGTCGTTTATGTTTATGATAAAACCCCCTTATTATCATTTTATTTATTTGTTTTGTTTATTTCATTTATTTGTTTACTTTTTAATTTTTTATATAAATGAATAATAGGCGTTTTATTGTAATAAACTTTATTAATTTGTTTTATTATTAGTTTTTATTATTTGTTATTTATTATTTTATTTATTATTTTATTTATTATTTTTATATTATTTTATTTATTATTTTATTTATTATTTTATTTATTATTTTTATTTATTATTTTATTTATTATTTTTATATTATTTTTTTATTTTTGCGTTCAACTTTTAATCAATGAAATTCCCAGTTTTAAGAGCAATGTTTTGTCCATTTTAGTTAGCGCTTTTATCAAACTGTCGAATCCTATCGGTTCTTTTATATTTTGCTTTTTAAATTCTGTTGCATATTGGTTTGCAATTTCGTCTGTAAGTCCCAATGCGAAGTTTTTAAGTATAAGACTTCTTTTGAACGTGTTTTTATACTCTTTTTCCCATCTTTTTTGGTATTCTTTTAAGAATTTTTCTGAGAAATCATTTGCCTCTACGGCTTCAACTGCTCTTTGTCCGGCAAGAGCTCCGGCAACAATTGCCGTTTCAATTCCTCCGCCTGTTATCGGGTCTACCATGCGGGCGGCATCGCCAGCAAGCATAAATCCGTTTCCGTAATACTTTTCCATGTAACTTGAAACAGGGTCGGCTCCGAAATGCATTTCTAAAATTTTGGCATCGGGATATTTTTCTTCAATGAATTTATTTAAGCAATCAATGGGCCTTGCACCGTTTTTCACGCGAGAACCTAAAAGGCCGATTCCGATATTTGCTTTATTGTTTCCTTTCGGAAATTCCCATAAATAGCCGCCGGGCGCAACTTCATTTCCTATATTAATTCTTATATCGCTTTCTTTAATCGAAACACCGGATACGAGATATTGGACACACGATTCTATGTCTTCTAATTTAAGCGTGGTGTCAAGCCCTGCCCATTTTCCTACTTTAGATTCGACACCGTCTGCACCGATTACGATTTTACAACGGATTTCTTTTTCTTTTCCTAAATGTCTGACTTTAACTCCGCAAACTTGTCCATTTTCTATTATAAGACCCGTTGCAGCAGTTTTTACTCTTACTTCCGCACCTGCTTTTGCAGCATCGTTTGCAAGTTCTCTGTCAAAAATCTTTCGATCCAAAACGTATCCTTTATATATTTCGGGCCCTTCGCTTCCTAATACAAACTCCAATCCGTTAGGTAGGATTAATGTAGCTGTTGTAATTTCGGTACAAATTGATTTTTCATCAAAATCCAAATATTTGCTTGCAGTAGAATGTCCAACTGCTTCTGCACATCTTACCGGGTCTCCGATTTCCTGTCTTTTTTCTATCAACAAAACAGAAAGGCCGCCCTTTGCCGCTTCTTTTGCGGCAAGAGATCCGGCCGGACCCGCACCAACAACTATTACATCATATTCATCTTTCATGAAATCACTTCCAATGCACCGACAGGACAAAACCTTTCACATTTTCTGCACGAAGTGCATTTTTCGTCATCAATTTCTATAAAAGCTTCTACAAGGTCGATTGCCGTTTCTTTACAAACAGCGACACAACCTCCGCAATACCCGCATTTATATCTGTTTACTTTAACTGCCAAGACAATCACCAATTATTTTTAGACTAAAAATTAAATATGAAAATTGAGAAATAAAAATAATCAAAATAGGAGTAATTTTTCAAATATAAATATTACTTTTACTTATTTTTGTTACTCATACAAACTCATCATAGAATTTTATTGTTTAAAAAGTTTTAGAATGTTTTTTCAATTTTTTTGTCTTTTTACTATTTTTCTTTTTTTATTTTTCTCTTTTTTTCTATTATTGTTTTTTTTTGCATTTTTTGTTTTACAATTTTTTACTACTTAGTTAGTAACTTATTCTTTATAAGTTTTTTCATAAAATAGTTAATTCTTTTTAATAAAGTTCTTTTTTAATACTGTTTTTTCATAATATATTTTAAAATTAATAATTTCAATTAATTTCAAAAACTATATATAATATAATAATGGATTATTTAAATTTATGTCACAAAAAACAGAACGTTCTTTATTTAAAATTCAACCTGAAGATATGTCTGTGAAAGATATAATGAAAAAACAGAGTTATGCGCCTGTAGGAGCGCACAGTGCGGTAAAAACCTGCACATGGCTTAAAAACGCAATAAATGACAGAGGTGTTTGTTATAAATCCAAATTTTACGGGGTTTCGTCTCACAGATGCCTTCAAATGACTCCGACCCTTTCATGTAATCAAAAATGTATATTTTGTTGGCGTCCTACTGAAATCAAAGTCCCCGATTTAGATTTGGAAAAAATGGACAAACCGGAATTAATAGTTTATGAAAGCATTAAAGCACAAAGAAAACTTTTAACCGGATTCGGCGGCTCCCCAAATGCCGTTTCAGAGCTTTACAACGAGTCAAAAACGCCATCAAATGTTGCAATATCGCTTTCCGGTGAGCCGACCCTTTATCCTTATCTTCCTGAGCTCATTGATTTATATAAAAAAGAAAACATGTCCGTTTTTTTAGTAACCAACGGAACAAATCCTGAAATGATTCAAAAAGTAAAACCAACTCAGCTTTACATGAGCCTTGATGCTCCCGATTTTGAAACATATTTAAATTTATGTCGTCCGGAAAATGAAAATCAATGGTCATTAATCCTTGAATCGTTAAAAAAATTGAATCATAAAAGAAAAGAAGGAGTAAGAACCGCTTTAAGAATTACTGCGGTAAAAGATTTGAACACATCCGATCCGAAAGGCTTTTCAGAACTCATAAAAATAGCCGAACCCGATTTTATTGAAATAAAATCCTATATGCATGTCGGATTTTCAAGGCTTAGACTGAATCGTTCAAATATGATGGAAATGGACGAATTAAAAGAATTCGCATCAAAAATCGCAAAACATTTAGATTATAAATTTGCCGGAGAATCGGAACCGAGCAGAGTCGTTTTGTTGACAAAAGACGGAACGGTTAACAGGATAAACGTTTAAAAACAGTCAGCCTCGTTTTCTTTTTGAAATGCGGCGCTTTTTAAGAATTTTAGGTAGTTGCGTTTACTTGTATTTAAGATTTTAAAGGCTGCCACGTCGTATCATTCACTTTAAGAATTTTAACGGTTGCTTCATTTCATTCTTTTCCCGTAAGGTTTTGGTGTCGGTGGCTTAATTCTGTTTTTCCGTTTTATTCTTTTTAAGAATTTCCGGCTGCACCGTTTTATTCTTTTTAAGAAAAGCCGCGTTGCGGCTTTTCATTTCTAACTGATAAGCCCTCGCCGCCGTTTTTTTTCAATTTTGCCGGACCATTTCAAAACTTTACCGGAGATTCGTTTTTTAATTTTAAGAAAAAACCCGGACAGCGGTTTTATTCCCGTTTTGGATTTTAAAGGTGCCACGTCGTATCATTCACTTTAAGAATTTTAACGGTCGCTTCGTTTCATTCTTTTCCCGTAAGGTTTTGGTGTCGGTGGCCTAATTCTGTTTTTTCGTTTTATTCTTTTTAAGAATTTTAACGGTTGCTTCGTTTCATTCTTTTCCCGTAAGGTTTTGGTGTCGGTGGCCCAATTCTGTTTCTTTGTTTTATTCTTTTTAAGATTTTCCGGCTGCACCGTTTTATTCTTTTTATGAAAAGCCGCAACGCGGCTTTTCTTTTTGCTTGATAAGACCTTGCAACCGTTTTTTTTTTATTCTGCCGGCCCATTTCAAAACTTTACCGGGGACCCGTTTTTTTTTAGTTTTAAGAAAAACCCGAACAGCAGTTTTATTCCCGTTTGAGATTTTAAAGGCTGCCACGTCGTACCATTCACTTTAAGAATTTTAACGGCCGCTTCGTTTTATTTTTTTTTATAAAAAAGATTTTATTATTTTTATTTTATAATTTCATAATTTATTTATTTTATTATTTTTATTTTTTGTATTTTTATGTTTTTTAAATATTATCCGAGTCTGCAATATTTTTTATTGCTTGAAACGTGTGTGTATTTTTTATCTCCGCTTTCGTAATCGGAAACTTTGTGTCCGTTTCCGAATATGAGATATTTGTAGCTCATAAGCCCTTCCATTCCGACGGGTCCTCTTGCGTGTATTTTGTTTGTGCTGATTCCGACTTCGGCTCCTTTTCCGAATCTGAATCCGTCTGCAAATCTGGTAGAAGCATTCACCATCACGTCTGCCGAGTCAACGAGCGATGTAAATAAATCAATTGCTTTTTTGTCTGTTGCACATATGGCGTCGGTGTGATGCGATCCGTGTGTGTTTATATGTTCTATTGCTTCATTTACGGAATCGACTATTTTTATCGCAAGTATCATGTCGTTGTATTCGGCATCCCAATCTTCCTCGGTTGCTTTTTCCGCATTGATTTTGGCATCTTTTAAAATTTTATATGAATCGTTGTCACATAAAAGTGTGACATTGTGTTCTTCATAAATTTTCCCCATTTTCGGAAGGAAATCGTTTGCAATTTTTCTGTTTACTAAAAGTGTTTCAATCGCATTGCACGCTGCAGGATATTGAATTTTTGAGTCGAGACAAACATCGTATGTTATGTTTTTATCGTACGATTCGTCAACATACGCATGACAAATTCCGCTTGTATGGCCCAATACGGGAATTCTGGTGTTGTCTTGTATATATTTTATAAATTCGTTTGATCCTCTAGGGATTAATAAATCAATATATTCATCCATTTCAAGCAATTGAGATACTTCTTCTCTCGTTTCCAAAAGCCCGAACGCTTCTACGGGAATTTCGGGTATTTTTTTCATAGCATTCGTTAAAATATCAAACAATGCTTTGTTGGAATTCGTTGCTTCCGCTCCTCCTTTAAAAATCGTTGCGTTTCCGCTTTTTAAACAAAGAGCCAAAATTTGCGGTACCACATCGGGTCTTGCTTCAAACACCACACCGATTACTCCAATCGGGCAGCTTATTTGATAAAGCATCAATTCATCGTCCAATTCCATTGAAGATAAGGTTTTTCCGATCGGATCTTCAAGCTTTTTGACATCTCTGATTCCTGCAATCATGTCACGGATTTTCGAGTCGGTAAGCATCAATCTTTGATAAAGAGGAGACGCATCTGCCGCAGGATCGATTTTTTTAAATTCTTCTAAATCTCTTTTATTTTCCGACATTATAAATTCTACATTAGATTCAAGCGCAAGCGCCATTTCCTCCAATGCATCGTTTCTGTCCTCTTCCGACACATTTGCTAACAAAACCGATGCACCTTTCGCTTTTTTTGATATTTCCGTTACAGAGTATGACTTCATATGTATCAACCGTTATTTTAGTAATAATTTTTTAATGATGATTTGTTTATAATTTGTTTATAATTTGTTTATAATTTGCTTATAATTTGTTTAATTCTATTTATTTTTAAATAATCCAATACTTTATGTTATATTAATACCTTATCCGACTGATTTATTTTCTTAAAACTTGTTAAATATTAATTATATCCGAAAAATATATATACAGAATGTTATAAATAATTTATACAATTATGTAATATATTTTATATTCCAATATTAGGGGATTATTAAAAAATTATATTTCATAATTAAACATATTTTATTATTGATGACTATTGTTTGGGGTTTTATTTAAAAACAAATTGGCACTTTTGTCATATAAAACGATATAAAACGAATTGAGAGGTAGTGGTAAAAATGAAATCATTTGCTTTAGTTAGAGCAGACGATCCTGATAAAGTACGGATTGCTTTAAATGATTTGGAAACTTACGGCCATATGAAATTTGCCGCAAATCCTAAAAGCATATCTACAAAATACGCGGATCAAATATTGGTTGGAGTTATGGGAAAGGAATTAAAAAATGTATGTTCGGCGGCATCAGTCGTCCTGATGGAAACATATCCGAGTGTTGCAATTGCAAATCTCAAAAAAATACATCCTCCTGCGCATATTATAATTATCAGTTCCAGACATGAAAAATATTTTGAAGAACTTATGAATACTTATGATATATTCCCTGATTTTGACAGAAATTTTTCAAAAACAACTAAGAAGAAAAACGAAGAATGAATTTTTTTCTTCATTTTTTCTTTTCTTCTTTTTCTTTTTTTCTTTTTCTTATTTTTCTTTTTTCGTTTTTTCTTTTCTTCTTTTTCTTTTCTTCTTTTTCTTTTTTCTAATTTTTTCGTTTTTTTATTTTTCTTCATTTTTTTCTTCATTTTTTTCTTTTTCTACGTTTTTTCCGCTTTTCATTTTTAGTTTTGTATATATTCTATATAATATAAATATTAAAGTTATTAATATAACAAGCTACATAATCTCTAATTATTATTTATTTTGCATCTTTTATTTATTTTATATCTTTTTTTTATTTTTTATATTTTTTATTGTTTAATTTAGGGGGTTTAAAATAATGGTAAAAATAACTGAAACTGCATTGCGTGACGCTCATCAATCTCTTATTGCAACTCGTATGCGTACAGAAGATATGTTGGATATTGTAGAAAAGTTGGACGATGTAGGATATTATTCGTTGGAAATTTGGGGAGGTGCAACGTTTGACAGTTGCATTCGTTATTTAAACGAAGATCCGTGGCATCGCTTAAGAGATATAAAATCAAGGATGAAAAAAACGCCTGCTCAAATGCTTTTGAGAGCTCAAAATTTGGTAGGGTATCGTCATTATCCGGACGACATAGTAGAAAAGTTCGTGACAAAGTCGTTTGAATACGGAATCGATATTTTTAGAATTTTTGATGCGGTAAACGATTTAAGAAATGTGAAAACGTCTGTTGTTACCGCAAAAAAGCTGGGCGCACATGTTCAGGGCACTTTGTCTTATACAACGAGTCCTGTTCATACACCTGAGACATATATAAATTTGGCAAAAGAATTTGCGGAAATGGACTGTGATTCTATTTGTATAAAAGATATGGCAGGTTTATTGACTCCTGCTGCCGTAACAGAAATTGTTAAAGGAATTAAAAAAGAAGTATCTGTTCCCGTTGACGTTCACTCCCACTGTACATCGGGTATTGCTCCGTATACTTACTTTGCGGCGTTGGAAGCGGGTGCAGATATTATCGATACTGCTATTTCGCCTTTTAGTTTCGGAACTTCTCAGCCTTCTACCGAATCGACAGTTGCAGCCCTCAAAAATACACCTTATGATACAGGAATAGATTTAGATTCGTTTAGAGAAATTACAAAGTATTTCAAGGATTTAAGAGAAAAATACAGCAGTTTATACAATCCGATTTCTGTTACGGTAAATACCGATATATTAAATTATCAAGTTCCCGGCGGAATGCTTTCCAATTTGGTTTCGCAATTAAAAGAACAAAATGCGCTCGACAGATTTGAAGACGTTTTAAAAGAAATGCCTAAAGTGCGTGAAGAAATGGGCTATCCGCCTTTAGTTACTCCGGCAAGCCAAATTATAGTTGCACAATCGGTTTTAAACGTAATTACGGGTGAGCGCTACAAAATAATTTCAAAAGAAATAAAAGATTATGTAAGAGGCCATTACGGAAAACCGCCCTCTCCTATAAAAGCCGAAATAATTTCAAAAATAATTAATGACGAAAAACCGATTACAGTTCGTCCGGCCGATTTACTTGAACCCGAATTCGAATTGAGAAAAAAAGAAGCGGAAAGCTTAGGGATAGCAAATTCTGAAGAAGATATATTAACTTATGCCATTTACCCTTCGATTGCTCCTAAATTCTTAAAAGGAGAAGTAAAAGCGGAAGAATTGCCAACCGTCCGCCGAACCGGAAATATAATATCTGTAAGCGATTCGGCTCCTACAAACTTTGAAGTGCACGCAAACAATGAAACATATACCGTTGTAATTCATCCTAAAGGAATGTCGGTTGAACCTAGAAACCAAAGCTCGCAAAGTTCGGGCTCAAATTCTAGTAACAAAGTTACCGCTAAAGATATGCCCGGTGCCGTTTTATCTTCTATGCAGGGAATGGTTATTTCAATAAACGTATCAGTAGGCCAAACAGTAAATAAGGGGGATCAAATTTGTCTAATCGAAGCTTTTAAAATGGGAAATACGCTTACAGCTCCTTGGTCCGGAGAAGTAAAACAGATTATGATTAATAAAGGTGATTCAGTATCTGTTGATGACGTTTTGATGGTTATAGAATAAAAAAATATTTTCCGGGATTGTATTCTTATATTTTAAAGTTTTTAAAAAAGTTACAGATAAATATTTATATATCCCAATCCAATTATTAGAAGTTACAAAAACAATAACTGAACAGAATACAAAAACAATAACTGAACAGAAACATATTTTAAAAATAACTGAACAGAAACATATTTTAAAAATAACTGAACAGAAACATATTTTAAAAATAACTGAACAGAAAC
>JAAYST010000024.1 GCA_012518265.1 Candidatus Methanofrustulum fimipullorum
TATTTAGAACGTTATTTAGAACGTTATTTAGAACGCTATTAATTCCGTTGGTGAAATTTATTTTAATCTTTTTTATTGCTAATATCTTTTATTGCTAATATTTTTTATTGCTAATATTTTATACTCTCATATTTCTCAATTTTTCGATTCTTTTTTCTGTAGACGGGTGAGTGCTGAAAAGCGTATTAATGAAACTTCCTTTAAACGGATTTATAATCATCATGTGAGCGCTGCTTTCGGTAAACATCGGATCGGGGTCTTTTATTTTATTGACGCCGGACATTTTTTCCAAAGCGTTTGCCAATGCCCACGGCTTTTTACAAATATTTGCACCCGTTGCGTCCGCATCGTATTCTCTGGAACGTGAAATCGCCAACTGAATAAGTGTTGCAGCAATTGGAGCTACTATTATCATAATCAATTGACCAAGGAGATCCGAACTGTCGTCGTTATTTCGGAAAATTAAGACCCAACGACCCATATTTGCAGCCATTGTAATTACTCCTGCAAAAGTGGCTGCAATAGTACTTATAAGAACATCTCTGTTTTTTATGTGAGCCAATTCGTGTGCCAAAACACCTTCCAACTCATCTTCGTTTAATAAATTTAACAAGCCTGTTGTAACCGCAACTGCCGAGTTTGAAGGGTTTCTTCCTGTTGCAAAAGCATTAGGAGTTGAACTTTCAACGATATAAACACCCGGTGTCGGCAAATCCGCTCTTTTTGAAAGGTATTCCACTTTTTTATAAAGAGGAGAAAAAACACCGACCGGTTGCGCATTATATTGAGCAAGTGCAATTTTGTCGCTGAAAAAATAAGTACCGAAGTTAATTATAACGGCAAATACAAATGCAATTAACATTCCCGTATTTCCGCCGAGCAAATAACCTGCTGCAACTAAAAGAACAGTCAAAAGAGCCATAAGAAATGTGGTTCTTAACAAATTTCCAAGTCTCATACCAATAAATCACCTTTTTTTCTATATTTTTCTATAAATTACTTTAGGATATATAAAAATAATGAACATTAAAAATTAAAATGAACATTAAAAATTAAAAATATCCTAACGAAAATCGAAAGAATATTATCATTTGATAGTATATATGTTTTGTTGTTACTGCAGTAGTTACAAAATTTAAAGTGAAAATTTATATATTCGACTGCACTACTTTGTCAATATTTAAATACAAACTATAATCTAATTATCCTGGAATCTATTTATTATTTTATTTATAATTCTATTTATAATTCTATTTATAATTCTATTTATTATAAATGATTTGTATTTGTAACATTTCTTGGGATTGAATTTGGGGATTTCTTAATATGGCTTATTGGGACGAAGACATTGAAACAATGAACGGAAAATCTTTAAAAGAGTTGCAGAGTGAAAAATTGGTAAAGCTTGTTCATAATGTATACAATAATTCAAATTTTTATAAAAAGAGATTTGATGAAAACGGAATAAAGCCGGAAGATATAAAATCTGTTGACGATTTGAGAAAATTGCCGTATACATATAAAAAGGATTTAAGAGACACATATCCTACGGGAATGTTTTGTGTAAAAAGCACCGATGTTTCAAGAATTCATGCGTCTTCGGGAACGACCGGAAAACCGACTGTCGTCGGCTACACTAAAAACGATTTGGATGCTTGGTCGGAATCTCTTGCGAGATCGTTGACATCTGTTGGTGTAAACGAAAACGACATTATACAAATCAGTTACGGATACGGCTTATTTACGGGAGGGCTTGGAGTTCATTATGCAGCGGAAAAGCTGGGAGCAACTACAATACCGGCCGGAACCGGAAATACCGAAAAACAAATCATGCTTATAAAAGATCTCGAGGCAACTGTTATTTGTTGTACACCGACATATTTCTCATACATGATTGAAGTTGCGGAAAAAGAAGGAATTAATTTTAAAAGAGATACTAAACTTAAAATTGGATTTTTCGGAGCGGAACCTTGGTCTTGTGAGCTTCGTAATAAAATCGAAACCAAAACCGGAATAAAAGCTTATGACATTTACGGAACTTCAGAATTGAGCGGGCCTTTATTTACTGATTGTACGGAACAAAACGGAATTCATATATGGGCAGACATGTTCATTGCTGAAATAATAAATCCGGAAACGGGGGAACCGGTTGAAGACGGAGAAATCGGGGAACTTGTAATTACAACACTTTGCAAAGAAGCGCTTCCTTTAATAAGATACAGAGTCGGCGATTTAACGTCGATTACTCACGAAAAATGTGCCTGCGGCAGAACACACCCGAGAATTATGAAATTAACAGGCAGATCGGACGATATGACGATCGTAAGAGGTGTAAACGTATTTCCGGGACAAGTCGAATCCGTATTGCTCTCGATTCCGGAAGTTACTTCAAACTTCAGAATTACAATTGACCGCATAAACGAACTTGACAAAATGGTCGTTGAAGTTGAAATAAATGATGAAATGTTTACCGATAAAATGGCGGATTTATATAATTTGCAAGCTAAATTGGAAAAAGAACTGCTTAGCGTTTTAGGAATATCGGCAAGTGTAAAACTCGTCGGAAGCGACACGCTTCCGAGATTTGAAGGAAAAGCAAAAAGAGTAATCGACAACAGAAAATATTAATTGTAATAATGTGTAATTAATAGTGTGAATAAGTAATTAATTGTGTAATTAGTATTGTGTAATAATATTCAGAACAATATAATAATAACAATAATAATAATAATAATAATAATAATAATAATAATAATAATAATAATAATAATAATCAGAATAAAGGAGAAAACTTATGACAAAATTAATACAACAAATTTCCGTATTTTCAGAAAACAAACCGGGAAAACTTGCACAAGTCGCAGAGACGTTGAAAAATGCGGATATAAATTTAAGAGCATTTACGATTGCGGAGTCGGGAGATTTCGGAATTATACGTTTAATCGTTGACAAACCTGAAGAAGCATACAAACTTTTAAAAGATGTAGGATTTACTGTTTCAAAAACTGATGTATTGGGAGTTCATATGGACGATAAACCGGGAAGCCTTTTGAAAATTTCAAAATTACTCTCGGAAAACGAAATAAACATGGATTATGCTTACGCTTTTGTAACACGCGACAAAACGGCCGTTTTGATAATTCGCGTAAGCGACGTTTCAAATGCAATATCCTTATTGGAAAAAGAAGATATATGTTTTGTTTGCTCACAAGATATTATTACATGAGAACAGATGAGAAATAAATACCGTTTATAAAAATAGAAAGTGTAAAACAACAACCGGTCGAACTGAAATGAACAACAATTCCGATTATAAAAAGAAGATAGGCGGCGCTCACACTACAATAATTGGAGGGCGGCCGGGAAGAAAAGTAATCGGAATTATAATGAAACACAAAGACGTAAAAAAAGTAATACCGTCGGTAATAAAAACAAAACAAGGAACACCCGGCGGATTTAATGCAAAAATACTCAGACCCGATGACAGAGGAAATTTAAGACTTTTAATAATAGAAGGAACAAGTTTTCAAGAAATTAGGATTGTTACAAAATTTTCAACTGCAGAAGAAGGAATTTTATTTTCAGAAGAAATGAATGAAATAATAAGTAAAATGATAAAATAAAAAAACAAAATAAAGTAAATAAATAAAAACAATAACGGATGGGAAAAAGTGCCCGAGTTTTTAGGAATTGACCATGGAACGGCAGCAATTCGATTTGCACATTTTAAAGACGAGTTTACCTTTTTTGAATTACCCAGAGAATATATCGCAAAAATTACTGATAAAGAATTGAAAAAACATATAGAATCTGAAATAAATGCGGAAATATCTGATATTTCAATGACGGTTGTAACTTATTCGATGGGGGACGCAATCAATTCCATAGAAAATATACACTCTGTAAAAAACAGAGGACTTTTAAAAGAAGGCGGTGCGGGAAAGTCTACCGGCGCCGGAACGCGCGTTTTTGATTTGTTTAAAAGTTATGCAAAAAATGCCGCACTGCTTCCGGGAATTACGAGAAAAAGCCCGACCGACCCGAGATTTAAAATATATTCTCATCAGGCAAGCCCGGAAAAAATTGGCGCATTGTATGACACATATTCGGACGGTTATGACAATTTTATTTTGTCCGACATAAGTTCAAATACGGTTTCACTTGCCGTTATGAATTCAAAGATTGTCGGCGGATTTGACGCCTGTATTTTTGCGCCAGGATTTCAACACGGGGCAATAGATTTGGATGCGATAAGAGCAATTGATGAAGGAAAAATCACAGCTAACGAAGCTTTTTCAAACGCGGGCGTTTCATGCAAACTATCAGAGTCAATAAGAAATGAAACTGTAGCACTTTTTGCCGCAATGGAAATTTCTGCTCTGTCCGTATTATTCCAGCCTGAAAAAATCCCGTATTCCGTATTTATATCAGGAAATGGCGGCGACAACGAATTTATACATAAAGAAATTGAAAAACATCTAGGGAAAAAAATAAACAACAGAGGAAAATGGTCTGCTGCACGCGGTTGCTGCAAAATTGCAAAAGATATATACAAAGGAAAAAAAGAGATTTTAGGAATTGAAGTCTCAAATAACATTTGAAATAATTAATCATCGTTCGGCTTTTTCAAATAAACGATTCTTGACATAGTGTTTTCATCGAATTTTTTGTTTTCGTTTGATAATTCTGATACTTTTTCGGATTTCCCGTTATAAACTTCAATATCATAGAGTTCCGAATCATCACCTTCGACATCGAGCGAATACGTCTGTGATTCATCTGACGGCATTTCCGAATTTTCAAGAAGAATTACATAATCTGCCGAGTTTTTAAGTGCTACCGAAAAACCGGGCTGCACCCCGAATATAATAGTTTCCTTACCGTTTTCATTCGCTTTATTCAAAAGCGGTTTAAAATCAGCATCGCGAGTCACAATTGCAATCGTATCTATGTTTGGATTGTAAACTAGTTCCATTCCTTCAACCGCAAGTCTGACATCGACATCGGTAGAACAGATAATAGGTTCAAGCCCGTGATTTTCAATCGCTTCAATCAATTTCTCAGTTGCGTATTGATTTACAAAAACTTTCCCGACCTTTAAATTTCCGTATTCTTTTAAAACGTTTTTTATATCATACAAATCGACGTAAAATTCTCTGCGAATCACATTCGGGCCATCGATTAACAATCCTATACGCTTTCTTTTCGGATCCATAATCTCCGAAATATATCGCGTAATAGAATCAAAGCTTTTTTTAGCCGGCGTAATTGCACCTCCAATTTTTAAAAACAAATTGTTACTTAATTATATACTAATAGATATATTTTTAAGTTATATAGTTTTTTCAGTAGGAAAATAACAAAACAAACAAAACAAACAAAATAAACAAAACAAAACAAAA
>JAAYST010000025.1 GCA_012518265.1 Candidatus Methanofrustulum fimipullorum
AAACTCAATCCGATTCTATGCGCGGTGCCAAAAGGAATGTTACACTACCACCGGCGTTTGCAATTTCGAAATATATAAGGATTGGGAAATCACGACCGATTGACAATGTCACTTCATTTGCCTTTCCGGCCGATTTAATAATATCCAAAAGATATTCGATAGAAAATAAAGAGCAGGCATCACCTGCATCCAAATCAATAAGTTCATTTGCCGTCATGTCGAGCCTTACAAAGTCCGTATCTCCTTTCGCCTGCATATAAAATGCATTGTTTTCAACACCAAGAGTTACGTGGTCGCTTACTTTTTCTGCAGCTTTTACCGCACGTCTTAAATCTTGTCCGTTTAATACTACTTTTGCGGGAAGGTCCAATTGCGGCACGCGCGGATCGGCACGAATTGTTGAAGGATCCAAAAGAGACAACTTATACAACAAACCGTCAAAAAACAGGTTCAGCTTCTGAGATTCTGAATCAAGTTCGAGATCTACAATACTGCCTCTTTCGACAATCCCTAATATATCCGTTATTTTTATTAAATCAAGTCCGATTTCAACATCGCTTGCTTCATAGTTTTCAAAGGCCGATGATTTTAAATCAAAAACAACCATGGCGACATTTGCTGGGTCTACGGCTTTAACCGAGATGCCGTCAGAAGATATTTTCAAACGAACTTCATCTACAATGACACTAAGTGCGGCAATCGAATCTTTTAAAAGGTCAATATTTATGGATGCTTTGAACATTGTAATCACTTATGTGTTTTATACATTAAAAAATATTAAAAAATATAAAACGAATTTAAATTAAAATATAAATAATTTATAAAGATAACTAAAGTAACCGCTATTGATATTTAAAGTTACTGTTATTGATATTTATTCATGTATTTTTTCATGAATTTATTATTATTATAATTATATAAATAGAAATTAAATTTTTTTGATTTTTATAATAACGATTCACATTAAAGGTTTTATCATTAATGTTGATTTATATTAAATAATCTGCTTTATTATAAATTTATCTTTAAATTTTAGTGTTATAACTAAATCGATATAATTATAATATTTTTCTAGAATATCTATATAAATTATACAAACTATAAAAACGACAAAAACATGTAAAAATAAATTATAAAAAATGAATTTATTTATAAAGACGATTCAATCAGTCGTATTCTCGCCAAGTATAGCTGCATTGTGTGCATTTAAAAAAACGTGTTTCCGATTCATCTGCCGATCTTAATTGACGAAGCCACCAATAAGCTTTTTTGTTTTTACATTCGGGACATGCAACTTCAATTGTAGGAAGACCTTCATCGATTTTTCCTTCAAGTATTGTAATTTCCCTGTCTTTTGCAGAAGAAGTAATTGTAAGCGATTCTGCTATATTTGCGGAAATGACTTCACCGCACTTTCTGCATTTAAAAGATCCGTTTGACGGAACCATCATACTCTTACATTTTGGACAAAATTTCATAATAATTAAACCTTATTTAAATTTTTTCAAATTTATGTTTTTATGTTTTTAAAAAAAAATCAAGCAAAAACTAAAACGCAAACGAAAATCGAACAGTAACGACAAATGAAAGCAAAAATAAAATAGTTTTATTGAGTTTTTAACAAAATTCAGTAATTATATAAATAGGACGGCATTACATTTAACTGTTTCTATGAAAAATAAGAAAAACTTCTTTGGAGATAAACTGATAATGTAATTTAAAAAAGTGATTATTAAAAAATTGATAATTAAAAAAGTGATAAAATAAAACCGGTAATAAATACTTCAATTATCGCTGCTATGAATAAAAGGGGAATTACGATATACAAATATAAAAAAAAAGATTGGAAAAATTCATTCGTTAAAGATATATCTATTTTTCCGAAAGTTTTCCCGTATATTTTGATTAAACTTAATCGTCCCATTCTGAATCCTAAAGCACATGCAAGTATTATTGCAAATATTTCAAATATCCCGTGCGGCAATATGCCTAAAATAAAGAAAAACGCACTTTTTTTTGAAGAAACATAGGGAAACAAAAGGCCCGGTAAAAATCCGTTTAAAGTGATGATTAAAAGGGGAACGAGTCCTAAAAAAAATCCGAATAAAACTGAATAAAACGAAACGGACAGATTGTTAAAAAATATCTGAAGAGTTAACAAATAAGGATTTTCAAAATTAAAATCGGAAAGGTTATCAGACAACAAATTTATAAATTCTTGAGATTCAGCAGGGTTTTTTATATAGAACAAGATTCCGATTAAAAAACTTGCTAAAAACAAAACAGACAAAAATAAAAAGTCAAATGTAACTTTTTTAAAAGGAAGTGAAAATTTAAAATAACTGTTCATTAAACCATTCTCTTAAATCAAATATGATACAAATTTAGATCTTAAACAAATCCGGATCTTAAAAACAAATTTAGATAAATTAAACAAACCTACAAACTTAGATTCCGAAAAACATACGAAGCGTATTTCGAATAGCAGGTGCCATTCCTAAAATAATTACGACTATTTTCAATGAATTTATAAGTAATTTCATATTATTTATATCGTTTTTGTCTTCGGATTCGTCTTTGCTTTCTTCAAGTTGAATTTTACATATGTAATCAAAGCCCCAAATTATAAGAATGACTACTATGAACTTTAACACATACATAACTAATGCGGTTCCCGTTAAATCTATTAAAAAGGACGGAAGTACGTGTTTTTCATTATATCCCAGAAAATCAATTCCTACAAATGTTGATGTTGCGTCTGCCATGTGCGAAAAAACTATTGTGAAATTAAGTAAATTCATATGTATTTTAAGCCTGAATATTTTAAAAATTGCGTAAAATATTAAAACCCAAAGCAGTCCTCCAAATATAACGGCAAATAAAACCCATGCGTGCGTAACATTTGAATTGATTGACAGAATTGCCAACAAAAATAAAAGAATTATTGTTCCTTCAACAAAAAAGAGCTTTCTGTAGTCGGAAATTATTTTAAAACGTTCCAATAAAACGGAACTTAATAATAAGAAGGATGCAACTAAAAACACTACGAAATAAATATTCGGCGTAATTAAAAGATAAACGTACGGAGCCGAAACGATTGAAGCGTCTGCTACTACACGAAGAACGGATCCTGATAAAATAAAAGGCAAAAGCGCAAGGAAAAACTTGTCGTCTACTTTGATTTTCAGTTTATTGAATGCATAAATTATAAAATAAACACAGACTATTAAAATTAAAGCCCAAGTAAGCGTATTGAAAATATTGTAGCCTGAGTCATGAATTATAGGAGAAATATAATATTTGTGTATAAATGAGGTAACAGATTCAAGAAAACTCATAAAAACCATAAAAACACCTGATTTTTTTTAACCTTTTTTAAAACATTTTTACTTTTTTTTACTTTTTTAACCGTTTTTATTATTTTTTACTTTTTTAACCGTTTTTATTATTTTTTACTTTTTAAACATTTTTACATTTTTTACCTTTTTAACCGTTTTTATCATTTTTTACTTTTTTACTTTTTTAACCGTTTTTATCATTCTTTACATTTTTTTAACTTTTTAAACCATTTGTATTAAAACCGTCTTTAAAAAATCCGTATGTTCTTTTGTGATTTCTGCACCGCTGATTATAGGATAATAAAGTATAAAAAAACCGACTATTATTGCAGCGTAAATAATTCCCGATGCTAAAAGTACATAATTTACATTTCGTTTGGTTTTCGAATTTTTTATATTATCAACTCTTTTTAAAAGTTCGGAAAGCCACCAAAATATAGCGATTGTCGCAAATATTGAACAAGGGAAGTAGTAATAAATATACGTTGTTCTGCCTACAAACATCCAAGGCAAATATTGAATGAAAAATGAAACCGAAATGCAGAATGCAGGGATATTGAATCTCCATTTTTTCTGAACAAGCATTGCAAACGGAATTAATAAAACGGAAACGATTCCTGGCCACCAAACTGCCGGATTTCCGAATGAATAGATGTTTCCGGTCATACCGGAACTTGCATATATATCAACATAGTACCAAATCGGTTTTAGCATCAAAGGCCAAGACCACCAAGGAGATGCATAAGGATGAGTGCTGCGAAGCGAGGTGTGGAAATCTAACATATGCTTTTGTGCATTTATCAAAGATTCCAAACTGTAACCTGACGGCGACAGGTGAGGAATATAAGATATTGAATAAATAATTAAAGGAATAATTACAAAGAAAAAAATACAGAATAAAAATGTGTTTTTTAGTTCGGAAAAGTAAGATTTTATAAAAGATTTGTAAGATCCGAACTCTTTTTTCTTCCTTAAAAATACTGCAATGTGTGTTGCAAAAAATATGATTGCAAGACCGATTCCTGCGTAAACACAATTCCATTTTACTGAAACACCGCAGCCCATAAAAAATCCGGAAAGTGCAAGCGGAAGTATTCTGTATTTAAACGGCACATCTTCGTTTAGAAGAGTTACGTACCGAAACATAAAATAAAACATTAAAAGTACGAAAAATGTTGAAATGCCGTCAATTGTTGAAATTCTCGTTTGTGCATAATGCATGAAATCAAATGCAAGTGCCAAAGTCGCCAAAACGGAAAGGCTTCTTCGGCCAAACAGCTGAAAAACCGTCAAATACATAAACGGAAGCATTAAAACTCCCAAAAGAGTTCCCATAAACCTCCAACCGAAAGGAACCATTCCGAATATTTTAATTCCGACTGAAATCAAAACTTTCCCAAGCGGAGGATGAGACGTGTCATAAGGTTCCATTTCGTTTAAATGTTCGTATGCCGTTCTTGCGTGATAAATTTCGTCAAAATAAGTACGATGCATATATGTCGGATGGTAAGGAATTGTATTTTGTTCATCGTTTAAAACATTAAAAGGTTTGCCGGTTGTTGAAAGTATGCCGGATTCGATTTGAACGAAATTATCGTCAGGTGCCAAAAAGCCGAATTCGAATGCGGTAAACCCTGCATTTTTCGCCGTTATTTTTACATATTTTACGCCTTCAAGAATCGAATGTTTCGTATTTGCGGAATGAATATGCCATCTGAACATCGTATTCAGTTTATATTCTATTTCTCTTGAATTTATTAGATTCATATTCGAATCATAGAAGTCAACCGTAAAATTTTGCGGCTTGGAAATTCCGCCGTAAAAATAAATTCTTGAAACGTCCGATGCGGAATCAAAAGTTATTAAAACGGATTCGTACGGTTTTGATGAATTCCAATAAGTTTGAGGCGCATCAAACGAGCCCAAATTTGAAAAAGCGATAACTGCATAAACTGCCGTAATTAATAAAATCCAAAAAAGATCTTTTTTCGTCAATTTAGGACGCCAACTTTTCCAAAAATCAATATCCGTTAAAATTGCTTTGGCTTTATACAGCATTATAATTCAATCCCGCAAAAAATCATAGGTAATAAATCATACGTAAATTAGAATTAAGATATAAATAATAATCGTAAAAAGAAATAAAAACAAAAAATAAAAAAAAGAGAAAAAACAAAAAATAAAAATAAAAATAAAAAAAAAGAGAAAAAACAAAAAA
>JAAYST010000026.1 GCA_012518265.1 Candidatus Methanofrustulum fimipullorum
AAAAAAAATAAAAAAGATAAATTATATAAAAATAAAAATATTTTATATTTTTTTGTTGAAATATTTTCGGAGCATTTTTATGTCAAATACAAACGACAGCAAATCAAACATAATTGACGGAAGAGCATTGGCTAAAAAGATCGATGAAAGAACTGCAAAGAAAGCTGAAAAGCTGAAGTCTGAAGGTGTTTTCCCGAAGCTTGTTACTGTTTTGGTAGGAGACGACCCCGCTTCAAAAATGTATGTCAACATGAAACATAAAGCGTGTGAGAGAATCGGAATTTTCTCAGAGGATAAAATTTTGCCAGAAAGCACAACGGAAGATGAATTGATTCAATTGATTCGAGAATTAAATTCTGACAAAGAAGTCTCAGGGATTTTAGTTCAATTGCCTGTTCCGAAACATATATCTTCTCAAAAAATAATGAATGAGATTGCACCTGAAAAAGACCCTGACGGTTTTCATCCGGTAAATATGGGAAAACTTATGATAGGAGACGAGGGACTCGTTCCATGTACGCCAAAAGGCGTAATTTACATGCTCGATGAGTACGGAATAAATCCTGAAGGAAAAAAAGCCGTAGTCGTCGGACACAGTAACATTGTAGGAAAACCGATGACTGCAATGCTTTTAAACAGAAATGCAACTGTTGAGACATGCCACATTTTTACAAAAGATTTGAAAGCGGAAACGATTACAGCAGACATTTTAATAGTAGGAGTGGGAGTAAAACATCTGATTACAAAAGACATGGTAAAAGAAGATGCCGTTGTAATCGATATCGGAATCAATAAAGATGAAACCGGAACGCACGGTGATGTAGATTTCGAAAATGTATCCAAAATTGCAAAACTGATTACGCCTGTTCCGGGCGGTGTAGGACCGATGACTATCGCCGTTTTAATGGAACATGTTGTTTTATGTGCTGAAATGCAAATGCAAAAATAAAAAATAAAAAAATCGGTAAATTATAAAAATTATTTCCTGAAGATGAAGGTCTGAATAGATGATTGAAGACGAAATTAAAAATGCTGTAAAAACAGGAATTAAGAAAACAGGCGTCAGAAATAAAATCTGCGGCCTTTCTGTCGGAATAAACGACCCGCCGCATGTTATGGGGATTTTAAACTTGAGTCCTGAGTCTTTTTACAAAAGTTCTGTAAAAGACGAAAACACAATATTAGAAGCCGCATTAAAAATGGTGGAAGAAGGTGCTACAATGCTTGATATAGGAGCACGCTCAACTTCGCCATGGGCGCCTGACGTTCCGGTAGACGTTGAAAAAGAAAGGCTTTTTAAAGCACTTGATGCAATTCGAGGAAATGTCGATTGCGTTATTTCGGTCGATACGATGTATGCCGAAATTGCGGAAGGAGCGCTAAATAGAGGAGCTCACATTATAAACGATGAATCGGGCTTAATTGAAGATCCGAATATGGCAAAAGTAATTGCGGATTATGATGCGAGCGCCGTTTTAATGGCAACTGAAAAGGTAAGAGGCGACCCATTAGGAATGGATGCCGTTATTTCTTCTCTTGAAAAAATTATCGAAAATGCCGTTAATTCAGGAATTGACGAAAACAATATAATATTGGATCCTGCAATCGGAAAGTGGATTCCGGAAAAGGAACCGTTTTATGATTATGAAGTTTTGGACCGTTTTGAAGAACTAAATGTGTTTAATATGCCGGTTATGATTGCGATTTCAAGGAAATCGTTTATGAACGACGTTTTGAAAAAACCGGCAGAGAAACGGTTGGCAGGAACACTTGGAGCTACCGCTGTTGCCGTTTACAAAGGCGGGCGAATTATTCGAGCCCACGATATAAAAGAAACGCTTGATGCCGCAAATATCGCATACACAATAAGTATGAACGAATATAAACGGGAAAAATAATGAGCGAATTTGTAAGAAAAAAAGAAGCTTATGAAGCAATAATTGAAACTTTGGAAGAAATTCAAAAAAATTTGGATTCGGGCGCAATCGTAGTTGTTGAAGGTTTAAAAGACGTAAGAGCGCTTAAAACTTACGGAATCAGAGGCGACATAAGAAAATGTGCAAATACTCCGCTTGCCGTATTTTGTGAAACTGCGGCAAGAAAAAACAAAAAAATTATTTTGTTGACAGATTGGGACGAGGCAGGAAGAATTCGTGCCGGAAAAATGGCGGAATATTTGGAAAGTCTCGGCGCCGATTTTGATTTGATGTTTAGAAAAAATATAATCCGTTTTTCAAAAAAAAATATATCGGATATAGAAAGTCTCTGCACTTACTTGACGAGATTAAAAAACGATTTGATCCAAAATAATATGCTCTGACTTTTTTGGTTTTTTTAAGTAATATTTATTACAATTCAAAGCCTAATTGTAACTAATGATAAAAACTGAATTGAAACCCGTTAAAAAATTGTATTTGCTCAGGCATGCCAAAAGCAGCTGGGAGGACCCTTTTCTAAGAGATTATGACAGACCGCTTAATAAACGGGGCAGAAGACAAGCTAAGGCTATGGGAAAGTATTTTCAAGAAAAAGGTTTTGACATCGACCTGATACTCTGTTCCGGTGCATTGAGAACGAGACAGACCTTGGAAATTCTTTTAGAATATTATGACTACGAAGAAGAAATTGAATTTCGTGATGAAATTTATGCCGCTTCGGTTTCTGCTCTGAAAAATTTGATTTTAGAAGCGAATGTGAATTCTCTTCTAGTAATAGGGCACAATCCGGAATTAAATATGCTGGCCGATGATTTGACCGGAGAATTCCTAACAATGCCTACTTGCCAACTTGCAGTAATCGACATGAAAAGCGGCAATTTGGATATATTTATAAGACCTGATGACGGCAGAAAGTAAAAAAACAAAAAAGCAAAAAACAAAACACATTTAAAGTAATATTTATAACAATTCAAAACTTATACACTATTTATGACAATAATCGGAATTGCTGATACTACGTTTGCGCGCTTTGACATGGGTGCTGCGGCGTATGACGAGCTAATACAACACACATCGGCAAAAATTATTCGCGTAACTGTTCCGGGAATTAAAGATTTGCCTGTTGCATGTAAAAAATTGATTGAAGAAAATAATTGCGATATCGTAATGGCGCTCGGCATGCCGGGCGGGAAAAAACAGGATAAAATTTGTGCACATGAAGCATCACAAGGAATTATAACGGCGCAACTTATGACGAATAAACATATAATAGAAGTTTTTGTTCACGAAGATGAGGCAAACGATGAAAAAACGCTTGCATACCTTATGAATAAAAGAGCGCGTGACCATGCAAAAAATGTAATTGATATGCTGTTTAATCCCGAAAAAATGAAAAATAATGCAGGAACCGGAAAAAGAGAAGGGTTCGAAGATGCGGGACCGGTCAGATTATAAATATTATATAATATGAATATTATAATATAAATATTATACAAATATTAAATATATTAAGATGAATAATTATATATATATATTAACAATTTAAATTTAAATACATAAAAACGGATAAATTAAACGAGTGAAGCATAAATGACAATAAATTTGGGATTTGTAGTTGCTGAATTTAACAGAGACATAACTTATCAGATGGAGATTTTGGGAGAAGAGCATGCCAAGTTTTTGGGTGCCGATGTTGTCGATAAAATTTATGTGCCGGGTGTTTTTGACATGCCTTTGGCGGTAAGAAAAATGTGTGAAAACGGCGACATAGATGCTGTTGTTACGATCGGATGCGTAATTGAAGGGGCGACAAACCACGATGAAGTCGTTGTTGCTCAAGTGACAAGAAAGATTACGGACTTGGCGCTTGATTACGGAAAACCGGTAACTCTCGGAATTTCGGGCCCTAAAATGACAAGAATGCAGGCGATGGAAAGAATTGATTATTCAAAAAGAGCTGTAGAAGCGGCTGTAAAATTGGTCCAAAGATTGTAATTTTATTTGTTTTAATGTTTTAAAAAGGATGAGTAATATGTCGTTTGGTCTTAACGAAATTTTATCCAAAAGAATACTGAAAATTGAAGATTCTTCTACTATAAAATATTCGAACAGAGCAAAACAAAAAAAGCTTGCAGGGTACGATGTCATTGATTTTACGCTCGGCGAGCCCGATTTTGACACGCCTGAAAATATAAAACAGGCAACAATTAAATCATTGAATCGAGGGGATACGCATTATTCGGCGGGCCCCGGTATTTTGGAACTGCGAGAAGAGCTAAGCGAGAAACTCGTTCGTGAAAATAATATCGACACGATTGCACAAAATATAATTGTAACGCCGGGCGCAAAACAGGCCATTTTGACAATTATGATGGTTTTAATCGAAAAGGGTGATGAAGTTATTATTTTTGACCCGTCTTGGGTTTCATATGAGGCGTGTATAAAACTTGCCGGCGGAAAGCCTGTGCGTGTTCCGACAGACCCTGAATACGGATTTAAACCTGTTAACCTTTCCGAGTATATTACTCCTAAAACTAAAATGATTATTTTAAATTCGCCGTCAAACCCGACCGGTGCGGTATACGGAAAAAGCATTTTACAAGAAATTGCTGATATTTCAATCGATAATGATATTTTTGTTTTGGCCGACGAAATTTATGAAAAAATTATTTATGACAATAAACACATAAGTATAGGCTCTTTTCCGGGAATGGAAAATTTAACCTTTACCGTAAACGGTTTTTCAAAAGCTTATGCGATGACGGGCTGGAGAATCGGATATATGAACGCACCCGATTATTTGGTAAAACCGATTTTAAAATATCAAAGCCATTCCATAAGTAATGTGAATACATTTATCCAATACGGTGCGCTTGAAGCTATAAAAGGCCCGCAAAACGAACGCGACAATATGATTGCGGAGTTTAGAGAAAGAAGAGACATTTTAGTCGAGGGGCTCAACAAATTGGGCTTTAAATGTGATGTGCCCCAAGGCGCATTTTACGCATACCCCGATGTAAGCGAATACGGAACGGGCGAACAAGTTACAGACGCTTTGCTCGAAGAAGCCGATATTGCGGTAATTCCGGGAATCGGATTCGGAAAATCCGGAAAATACCATATAAGAATTTCATATGCGTCATCCGTAAGCAGAATAAAAGAAGCACTTCTGAGAATGGACAGCTTGCTCTGATTTTTTAATTAAATGTGATTTAAATTTGCTCTGTTGCCGAGGTTCCCTCGGCAACAGAGCATGAAAAAGCAAAATGCAAAAAAATACTTTTTATTTTAATATTTTTTTACGGTTTTTTTGAAAGTGCGCTTGCGACCATTATTGCTTTTGTGAAATTTCCGTAAGACCTTGACGTGTCTACGAATATGTGGCGGTCCATAAGCATTGGTGCGCCTAGCCCTGTTCCGCCTCCCAAAAATACTAAAGAGCGGAATATTAAATTTCCGGAAATTCCGTTTGGAGCCAAAACAAAATTTGATTTTTCGATTGCGCTTTGAACGTCGTGTCCGTAAAATCTGAATTTTATATTTTTGTCTTTCATTTCTTCTTTTATTTTTAAAAATTCAGAGTCGTCAAATTCATCTTCCGAGAGAATTCCGATGCAGGGGCTTACTCCGAAACGACGAAGAAATGTTGCCCCAAGACATATGAATTGCAATTTGTCTTCAAAAGTTGCGCCTTCGTCAATTCCTACAGGTGCTAAAAAAAACGGCTTTCCGTAACCGCTTATTAAAAGTGCAAGTCTATGAAGATTTTGTACATTGCATGTTTCTTTAATGCAACTTAAAACGTCCGAGGCTTTTGATTTTCCGCGAATTGCGGCATCTACTTTATCGGTTACGAGCAAATTGACGATGTCTTTTTCAGGCTCGTTTGTATCGTAAATTTCAAAAGGCAATAAATCGCTTTCAATGACAGATTCCGGATAAACGGACAAAGACGCTTTTTTAATCTCTTCTTCATTTCCAACCAAAACCAAATCGGCATAGCCTAAATCGATTGCATTTTTTATACACTGAATAGTTTTTTCATTGGGATTTCTAACACCCATTGCAACTTTTGAGTGCTTCGAAACAGCTCTTTTTTCGATTTGATCCAAAAAAATATTCAAATCTTCAGGATTGGGCTTTTCAACCATTTAATTCCTCATAACAAAAAAATAATAAAAATAATAAAGATTAATAAAAAATAATAAAGATTAATAAAAATTAATAAAAATCAAAATAAAATAAAATTATAAATTACTTTTGATTTTCATAAAAATCGTATAAAAACGAACAAAGTTCGGGTGATAAATTAAATTTATCTTCGATTTGTGAAATAATATATTTGCGGTCTTTTTCATTTTGTTTCATATTAGAAATCATTTCGTTTACTTCTTTTAATTCAAAATTAGGATTTATATCTTTTCTGTAGCCCCAAAGATTTCCTTTTATCAATTTTATATTATTCATAGTCAGAAACATTTTAATCGCTGACGATATGTTTTTTATGAATGAATCGGGCATTTGAATCGCAATTAAACCCGGAGATTTCGAATAAACAGTCATTATATCTTTTGCTGTCGGGCGAAACGAAAAATGAACTATTTTTTCGTCCGGTTTTAAATATGAAATTTCGTCGGATGAACTTAAAACTAAAATGTGCATAATAAATGAAACCGCCATAAAAAATTATAAACAAATTGAAATATAAAATAACAACCAGAAATATAAAACAACAACCATTATAAAACTGTTCTCATATACATTCCTTTTGTACTGTTTTTGTAGTATTTTTCCATATCATATTTTTCGTACAAATCTTCGAGATTTCCTGCTATTGCATTTCTGTAAATATATAATAAGTTTTCGATATCTTCAGGACTAAAACCGAATCCTTCGATTTTGAAATTTCGAATTCCGGCATCGTATATGTCTTCCGCAAAATCTATGGTGTTTAAAATTTTGGAGTTAAATACATGATTTCTTCCAAATTCGTCAACAAGTACGGGAAACATAAAACCTTTTGAATCTTTTAATGCATAAAAAATATTGTTATTATTAGAATTTTTATTGTTATTATTAGAATCGTTATTATCGATTATGTCGATTGCGTCAATTTCGTTTATTGTTAATGTTTGAATTAACGGATGTTCCGTTATCATTATTTGAATTAAACCGTGGATTAAGCATTCCGATTGAATTCTTTTTCCATAATTTTCGATGCATGAATTTGTGTATTCGTTTATATCTTCGAGTGACATTTCGGGCGACAATGATACGCAGTTTGCACCGGACTCAAAAATAAGGAAAGCCGCGTTTGAATTGAATATATTAAATGAAAAATCGGATATTATTTCAAATTTGCCGGAATTACCGGAACTGGCGGAATTACCGGAACTGCCGGAATTATCGGAACTATCGAAACTGCCGGAATTATCGGAACTATCGAAACTGCCGGAATTACCGGAACTATCGAAAACCGTTTCGCATAACAATTCAAGCATTCCCGGATTTGTCGCGACAAATCCGCCGATTTCATATTCAACGAGTTTCAATATTTGAGATTTTATTAAATCGAAGTCCGCATCTTTCGTGATTTGAGAAAAAGTATAAAAAATACGTGATTTTTCGGAATTTACAATTTTTTCAGTTTCAAGCAAATTACATATTTCATCGAAATTTAAACCGTAAACGAAACCGCCGGGTGAAGATTTAAAAGTATTTCCGCCGACATAAATTCGATCGGCACCTGCATTAATTGCGGAAAACAACGCATCTTTTGAATAAACAGATATAGAAAGTTTAAACTCGTCTTCTGATTTGATGTCTTTTTTAATTTTTGTATCAGTTTCTTTGTTTGATTCTATTTCAATTTCGATTTCTTTGTTTGATTCGATTTCAGTTTCGATTTCTTTGTTTAATTCGATTTCAGTTTCGATTTCTTTGTTTGATTTGATTTCAGTTTCAACTTCGTTAAAACTGCTATTTGAAATATTTCTTTTAAACGAGTTTATAAAAGCATTTAAAAGTGATGTTAGTGCATCGTTTCTTAATCCTTTCAATACTCCAAGCGGAATGAAAACATCGTTTTCGAGTTCGATTTCTACATTTTTCGGTTCGAAAAATGTAGTTCCAAGACCGGTTAAAACATTGTATGCCTGTTCTTTTTTAAACGGATTTTTTTGTGATTTTTCTACTGTGAAATCGGATATTTCTATAATTTCATGAGTTTGTTTTATTTTGTTTCGTTCGTCTTTTTCGTTTTTTAAAGTAAGTGTAAGTTTTTCTCCTTTTTTTGCCTTAAGTTTAAATGATACGGGAATTTTAAAAGGAAAAGCTCCGACTGCTTGTGCAAATTCCGCGGAATTTGCACAATTTTCGACTAATTCTTTTATTTCTTCATCAGATTGAAGAGGCATTTTTTCTTCAATTTCTCTATGAAGTTTTTCATCCGATGTTATGTATAAAATATCTCCTGCTTTAGGACTTCTTTCACTACTGAAAAGCGATGCGGCCGGAATTGAAACTGTTTCGCCTGCTTTGACATAATCGGTGATTCTGTTGTTTGAAAACATTTTTCGAACTGTAAAGCCTGCTCTCGGGTCGTTTAAATTTTTTGTGTCCTTTGAATTTTTTGTACCGGATTTTACATTTCCGATTGAAATTCCGTCGCCTGCAGACAAATCAGAATTTAAAAGAACTGATACTTCACGCCTTTTAAAATCTACATCTTTTACAACGCCTGCTTTAAAGCCTCTGTTGTACGGAAGCCTTCTGCTCATTAATTCATTTCCCGGA
Organism: Candidatus Methanofrustulum fimipullorum; assembly: GCA_012518265.1. Taxonomy (GTDB): domain Archaea; phylum Halobacteriota; class Methanosarcinia; order Methanosarcinales; family Methanosarcinaceae; genus Methanofrustulum; species Methanofrustulum fimipullorum. The sequence continues at coordinate 8,733 of JAAYST010000026.1, forward strand.
TTTTTAATAAAATAACCGTCGGTAAAGCCTCTGTTAAACAGTTTTTCAAGCGTTTCGTCGTTTTCTTTTGTAACAATTTCGGAAGAATTTTCAAAATAAGAATCGATAATTTCACGATAAGTTTTAACAACTCCGCCTACGTATTCGTATCTTTTCATACGGCCTTCGATTTTAAAAGAGTCGACTCCAATTTCAATTAGATTTTTTAGCGACTTTGTCGCATTCAAATCTTTAGGACTCAAAAGATATTTCCCGTCAGTTTTTACAGATGCCGAAACCGAATTAAAAGAATCGGAAGAATCAAAAGAATTGAAAGAATTGGAAGAATTAAAAGAATCGGAAGAGTTGGAAAAGTCGGAAAAATAGAAAAAGTCCGAGAAATTTGAGAAATTTGAAAATTTGATTAAGTCATATTTTTTTCGACAGGGTTGTGCGCATTTTCCTCGATTTCCGCTTCGGCCGCCTGCAAAACTGCTGAATTGACATTGTCCGGAATAAGAAATGCATAAAGCGCCGTGGATAAACGTTTCAATTTCAATTCCTGTCTTTTCTTTTAAAGTTTTCAGTTCCGATATATCCAGTTCTCTTGCCGGAATGACCCGTTTTATTCCGTATTTTTTAAGAAATTCCACATGTTTTGAATTGTGAACTGTCATTTGAGTGCTTGCGTGAAGCGGAATTTCGGGGAATTTTTCCCTGAGCAAATATAAAAGTCCTAAATCTTGAATAATTATGGCGTCTGCTCCCGCTTCGTATATGAATTTTACAGTTTCTAGAACTTCATCAAATTCGGAATCTCGAAAAAGAGTGTTGACTGTAACATTTACGGAAACACCGAATATGTGAGCGTAATCGATTACGAGAATCAATTCTTCTTTCGAAAAATTTCCGGCAAATGCGCGCGCACTAAATTTTCCGGCACCTAAATAAATAGCGTCCGCTCCGAATACCAATCCTGCAAAAAAAGGTTTTATATTTCCGGCCGGAGCTAAAAGCTCCGGCTTTTTAATACAACTGTTTATTTTATCCATTAAAGAGAACAACCGTTTATTTTATAATTATTCGTTTATGAGAAAACGTTTTTATAATCATTCATTAACAAGAAACCGTTTTTATAATTATTCATTAACTGGAATTCCTCGTTTTTTAAGTTCACTTTTTACTTGGCCGACAGTATATTCGTTGAAATGAAAAATGCTTGCTGCCAATGCGGCACTTGCTTTTCCGACTGTAAGTCCGTCGTATATGTGTTCGATATTTCCAACACCACCTGATGCAATTACTGGGATTGATACCGATTCGGAAACTAAGCGTGTGGCTTTCAAATCGTAGCCGTCTTTTGTTCCGTCTCTGTCTTTTACTGTTAAAAGAATAGAACCCGCACCAAGCTCCTCTACTTTTTTAGCCCAAGTTTCGGCGGAAATTCCGGTTCCTTCATTTCCACCTTTAATTACGACTTCATACCAATACGTTTTTCCGCCTTCGGCGTAAATATTTGCATTCAAAGGAGCGGGATTGAAATTTTTTGAAACGTCGATTGCAATTACGATTCTCTCAGATCCAAATTTCTCTGACGCTTCTTTTATAAGAGCGGGATTTTTAACGGCCGCCGTATTTATTGAAACTTTTGTAGCGCCCGCTTCAATCATTTCTTCTACGTCTTTTAAAGTAGAAATTCCGCCACCAATCGTAAACGGAATTTTCAGATCTTTTGACGCATTCTCGATTACGCTTAAAATAGTTTTCCGACCCGCAACAGATGCATTTATATCCAAGAAAACCAGTTCGTCCGCCCCTTGTTCTTCATATTTTTTGGCAAAAGAAACAGGATCGCCCGCATCGCGCAAACCCTCAAACAAAACGCCTTTAACAACGCGACCGCCACTTTCATCTAAAAGTAGATCAAGACACGGAATGATTTTTTTGTTTACGGAATTTCCTGCATTCTTCGCATTTACTGCATTTTCAGTATTTCTTGCATTTTCTGCTTTTTCAGTATTTTCCGCTTTTTCCGTTTTTTCGGTATTTTCCGTTTTTTTATGTTTAATAAATTCAGTCATGTGAGAAATATTATAATCTATTGTTTATAAAGTTTTTGAGACGACGTTAAACCGTTTATTCCAAAACTCCTTTTGTGCTTTTTATCGTTTCACTTTCTATTTTCGTTGCTTTTTTCATGCTGTATGCAAATGATTTAAAAACGGCTTCGAGTATATGGTGGTCGTTTTCTCCGTATGCCGAAATATGCAAATTGACACCGGAATTCATACAAAACGTTTCAAAAAAGTGTTTCGTCATTTGGGTCGGGAAATTTCCTACAAATTGAGAATAAAAAGGCACATTCATAACCAAAATTCCTCTGCCGCCTATATCCAATGCGGTTTCAGCAAGTGCCTCGTCCATCGGAATTCTGGATTCTCCAAACCTTGCGATTCCGACTTTATCACCGAGAGCTTCATTTACAGCTTTCCCAAAAACGATTGCAACATCTTCAATCGTGTGATGTGCGTCAATATGCAAATCACCTTTTGCTTTTATGTCAACATCAAATCCGGAATGACGGGAAAACGAATCGAGCATATGATCAAAAAAACCGATTCCCGTTTCAATCGAAGAATTTCCGGTACCGTCCAAATTAACGGAAACTGATACGGAAGTCTCTTTAGTTTTTCTCGATAAACTGGCTGTACGTTTCATAAAATCAAATCCAGAACTTAAAACATTTTAAAATATAAAAAAAACATTTGCAATTTTTTTAAATTTCTTTTTCATTTTTTTCTTTAATTGAATCGATTGCTTCTTTTAGTGTAAATTTTCCGGTATAAAGAGCGCTTCCGACAACGACTCCCTCAGTTCCTATTTGTTTTAAGCAAACGATATCTGACAAACTTGTAACGCCGCCGGATGCAATTACGGGAATTGAAACCGATTTTACGAGTTTTTCAGTAATTGTTGTTTCGATTCCGCTTAAGAGGCCTTCCGTGTCGATATTCGTAAAGAGAATTGAGCCTGCGCCGAGTTCTTCAAAATCCTTTGAAACGTCTACCGCGCTGTATTCCGATATTGTTTTCCAGCCGTCGATTGCAACTTTTCCGTCTTTTGAATCGAGTGCAACTATTACGAATTTTGACCCGAACGCATCCGCAATTTGTTTTACGATTTCGGGATTTCTTATTGCAACAGTGCTCAATATAACGCGGTCGGCACCTAAGTCGGCTAAAATTTCAGCATCTTCAAAAGAGCGGATTCCGCCGCCGATTTGAACAGTTACGTTTTTTTCCTTTGAAAATTCGAGTATCTCGGAAATGATATCCGAATTCTTCCGAACACCGTTAATTGCACCGTCCAAATCTATTAAATGAAGAGTTTTAGCGCCCTTTGATATCCAATCTTTTGCAACGGCAGCAGGATCGTCAAGAGAAATCATTTCATTTTCCAAAACGCCCTGCCTGAGCTGAACACATTTTCCGTCTTTTATATCAACTGCGGGAATTACTTCAAACATTTATAATCAACTTCAAGGAATCTCAACAAATCTCGAGGAATCTCAACAAATTTCAAGGAATCAACCGCTCAATCGGAAGAACCAAAATTCCGTTTGCTCCTGCATCTTTTAATTTTCCGACAAGCGTAAAAATATCGTCGGCATCGACTACCACATGGATTGCGTAAGTTTTTTCAGACGACTTAACTTCCATAATCGTAGGGCCTGAAAGACCTGGAAGCAACTTTTGCACATCTTCCATAAAGCGTTCCGGCACATTCATCATTAAATAGCGTTTGCTTTTTGCACGCAAAACACTTTCAACCGCCATTTTAACATCGTGAATTTTTTGTTTTTCCGGATCCTTAAGACTCTCTTTATTCGCAATTAAGTATACGTCCGATTTAAAAACAGTTCCGATTTCTACGAGTTTATTTATCAAAAGAGTTGTGCCGGAACTTGTAATATCGACTATCGCATCGGCAACGCCTATGTGCGGCGTCATTTCGCAAGCTCCGCTTACTTCTATTATTTCCACATCTTTGATATTCATTTCCGACATAAAATTATTCGTGATTTCCGGAAATTCCGTTGCAATTCTCTTTGAGTGCAACTGATCTACGGAATTTATATCAGACGACTCCGGAACCGCCAAAACGAGTTTTGAGCTTCCGAATCCCGTTTTCGTTAAAAGTTCGACGTCGGCATTCTTTTCAACTACCAAATCCAAACCCGTAATTCCCAAATCGGCCGTTCCCTCCTCAACAAATAAAGGAATATCGGCCGACCTTGCAAAAATAAACATGATTTCAGGATCGGACGTTTTAGAAATCAACTTTCGACTTTCATTTCCGCCACCGTAAATCGGTAAACCGCTGTCTTTAAATAACGATAAAGTCGGTTCGTGAAGACGACCTTTATTCGGCACTGCAATTCTTATCATATTAATGCTTCCGGTAGAAAATTATGAATAATTAATCAAATTATAAAATAATAAAAATTTAAAATGTTTCGTTTTCTATTTATAACTAACAAACTATATTATAGTTTACGTTTCGGAACAGTAGTTTTTTCCTTTTTGAAATCCTTTGACTTCCAATCATTATCGTGAAACGACTTTTTAATATTTCTTCCTGTTCTTTCGTCTCTTAAAAATCTTCTTGTTCGTTTTTTATCATCGTACTTTGTAAATTTTTCTTCGACATAAATCCTTTTAACTTTTTTTGCAGGAACCGTATCGCCCGCCTTTTTTCTAAACCGTCCGTCTCTAATTTTTATTGAAGAAATCGGATACGTTTTGTTTTCAAAAGTGATAGGCTCGCCTACAGTATATTCATGATTTCCCGGAGCTTCGATTTGGTATGAATGTATGACACCTTTTGCCCTGACCGAAATATTTACAGCCACGCGATCAATTGCACGTGCCCAAATCGTATCTATTTTTTTCGGTTTTGCTGCAGGAACTCTTTTTTCACCGCTTTCGATAGAAGTAATTATAACCGGCCACACATCTCCCGACTCGTCATCGATTACCCTTTCCGACTTTATTTTAATCAACTCTTCCTCGTCAAATATAGCAGAAGTTACAAAAGTATCCCCACCGCGACTGATTATAATTTTCAAACTTTTAATTTTCGTCGCTTTTTTAACAAAACTGTGAATATCGTTACAATTCATGCATTCTGCAACCGGATTTTGACCCGGTTTTAAAAGCTTGTGCCAAACGGAATGCTTCGGAGAACATTTGGGACACGGAATTTCAACAATACCATCCTCTTCAGCGTCAACGCCGTCGAAATCATAATCTTCGTCACCAAATTCGTCATATTCATCAAAATCGGAATCGTCAAGTTCATCATCGAATTCATCTAAATAGGAATTGTCAAGTTCATCATCGAATTCATCAAAATCATCGTCATCGAACTCGTCATCGAATTCATCTAAATTATCATTACCGAGTTCATCTTCAAATTCGTCCAAATCGTCGTCACCAAGCTTATCGGCCAATTCGTCAAAGTCGTCGAAATCGTCAAAGTCATTGTCGAAATCGTCATCGATGTCTTCATTCGATTCATCGAATTCTGAATTGAATTTTTTTCCTTTTTTATTTAAATCCATTTAAAAATCACCGGTTATATAAAACAATCATTAAATATAAAAAACGTTTTCAAAAAAATTACAAACAAAACTACTAATTTAAAATAATTAATAAAAATAGAAAATAAAATATTTTTAAGATACAATTTTGAGAACCTGCTCAAATAAGAGATTTATTTATATATTAGTTTTGCTTAATTATCGTATTACAATTACAATTTCAATTTACAATTGGAATTACAATTATTAATTTTAATTTTTACGTGTATTCTTTATGTATCCTATTTATTATTTAAAATATTTGGCATTAAAAGATGCTCACAACAAATATATTCCCGTTTCTACAAAAGAAATGGCTAACGATTTGGGCATCAGTTCACAAACTGTTTCCCGGAACTTAAAAAAGCTGGCTGACGACGGTTTTATTCAAAGAGAAATACATTCGGCAGGTCAAAAAGTCCACATAAAAGAAGAAGGCCTTGAAATATTGAGTTTGGAATTAATTGATTACAAAAAAATATTTGAAATCGAAGACAAACTTGAAATTCACGGAAAAACGGTATCAGGATTTGGAGAAGGTGGATATTACATAAACAAACCCGAATATCAAAATCAATTCGAAGAAAAACTCGGCTTCAAGGCGTACCCGGGGACTCTTAACATAAAAGTCGATAAAAAATATATAATGAACAGAAAAAAAATGAAACAGATAAACAGTGTTAAAATAGACGGCTTTCACGACGGAAACAGAACTTTCGGAAGTGCAAAATGTTATTTTGCACAAATAGAAAATATCGATTGCGCAATAATCGTCCCGGAAAGAACACATCACGAAGAAGACTTTTTAGAAATAATTGCACCGGTTCGATTAAGAGATGAATTAAATTTAAAAGACGGAACAGAAATTACAATATTTGTAAGCGGAAAAAAAATTGAATAACAGCGATTAACCGTAATCGTAATTATTATTAAAAATTATAATTAAAAGTTTTATTATTATAAATTTTATTGGTTTATTGTTTTATTAGTTTATTATTTTTGTTTATTGTTTTTGTTTATTATTTTTATAGTATACAATTTATTTTTTTAAAAAAGGTGGAAAAGCAGATATGAAATCCGAGACCGGAAATCCCAAGTACAGCGATTTAATTGAAAATGCTTTAGAAGACATAAGAAGTGGTAAATTCGTACTCTTATATGACTCAGAAAAGCGGGAAGGAGAAACCGACTTTGTCATTTCCGCAATAAAAACGCAACCGGAAGACGTACAGAAAATGAGAAAAGACGGAGGAGGATTAATTTGTGTATCAATTGGTCCAAATGAGGCCGAAAAATTAAGTTTGCCTTATTTTGCTGACATCGTTAAAAACTCTGATATGGGATCCGAAGTAAAAAGCATTGCAGAAGTTGAAGGAGACATTGCTTATGACAAAAAATCCTCATTTTCCATTTGGTTAAACCACAGAGAAAACCGAACCGGAATTCCCGACAACGACAGATCCCTTACCATTAGAAAATTAGGAGAAATGGTAAAGAGAGTAAAGGAAGGAAAAGAAGCTCATATTTACGACGAATTCAGAACACCCGGCCACACCGCAACCCTTAGAGCCGCAAAAGGACTTTTAAACGAAAGAAGAGGACAAACCGAGCTTTCGATTGCACTTGCCGAAATGGCAAATATAACACCCGCAATGGTCGTTTGTGAAATGCTTGATGACTACAACGGAAAAGCACTCTCAAAAGATGACGCAATAAAGTACGCAAAAAAAGAGGGTTTCGTTTTTCTTGAAGGAAAAGATGTTGTGGAAGCGTATGAGTTGTTTTTGGAAGAGAAAGGGGAGAAATGAATAAGTGCAAAAAAATAAGAGAAAAAATAAAATGAAAAATAATTTATAAAATAAATTAATTTTCATCTCTTTTTCTTTCCGCAACTTTCATTAGAGGTTCAGCTACAGCTTCTTCGTATCGATACATTATTCTTTTGTCATGTCTTCTTTGTTTTATATACTCTGCAAGATTTTTGTCAGTACAAAAAACTCTGCAACCTTTCATACCGCGTGTAAGAAGAGCTCGATAAGTATTTCGAATAATTTCGTCAACTCGTTTTTTTGCGGATTCCGAATCTGTTTCATAGAGTTTTTTTGCTCCTCTTAAAGATTGATCGCTCTTTGCTCTTCCGTTAATATCCGTTTTTATAACATCGTCCTCAAAATACATATCGGGTCCGATAATCACGCCGACATAATCAAATTCAAGACCCTGAGAAGTATGGATACAACCTGCTTCATTTACGGATTCGGGAGAAATTGCCCAAATTCCTTCATTTAAATTCCAACTAATTCCGAAATTATGTTCCGGAATTTCAATATCATAAAAATCGACGTTATTTCTTTCAGCTTTCGGCCATTCCCAACAATAGCCTGCCAAAATTCTTGCTTTATTGTTAAAGTTTTTTGCCAAAACCCAATCATACAATTCCTGAGGTGTTTTTACAACATCAAAATCATAATCTATATCAAAATATTTATTGGCTGTTTCCCGAATTTGCAAAAGATCGTCTATCCATGCCAAATAACCGTCAGATCCGTTACAGCGAAACTGTGACAATAGATTATCTTTTAATATAATTGCATTTAAATTATTTGCTTGAAGAACAATTTCATCCACATCGCCGATATCATAAAATGTTACTTTTTGTCTGTCATCTACAAAAAATATCGAACATTTTGAAGCCTTTATAATTTCTTTTATTTGATTTTCGCCTTTATTTGCAAACATTCCGGATTTGGCACGGAGTCTGTGAGCTTCGTCAACGATTGCAATATCCAAAACATTTTCATCATAAGAATAAAAAGAATCCGGACCCCTAAACAAATTGTCAATCGAACTTACTTTCATAGTTCCTTTGAGTTTTGCTTTGTAAACATTCCTGGGCGCACTGTTTTTGGTTATATATTGTGCAACCATGCCTCTTCTTGTAAGTTCGGCTAACAAATTAATTGCAACAACGGTTTTTCCTGTACCCGGACCGCCTTCCACAATGAATACACGCTTTTTTCCGTCATTTCCGGATTTTTCCGCCATTGAAATACAACGTTCAAAAACTACTTTTTGATCATCGATCATTGTGAATTCTCGATTTCCGGAAATCATTGAAGCTATTTTGTCCTGAAGAGATTTCGAAGGCTTTATCCTTCCGTTTTCGATGTGATATAAAACGCCGCAATCATCTCCTTTTGTAATAAATTGACTTATGAATTTCGCTAAATCCGGACCGCCTCTTTTATCAAACAGCGGAGCTTTTTCCAAGACATTACTAAAATCTTCATAAAGTAAAGGATCGTTTTCAGGTTCAATTAAATAATTGTGCAAATAAGCACAAGGATTCAATCTTATATCGTCCGTCTGTACGGATTCATTAAAATCTGTCAGAAGTTTAGCATAAGACCAAGCCTGATAGCAAGGATGTGCAACCATTCTGAAACCCCCTCCAACATATGTTTCTACGAGATTGTTAACACCGTCTGCATATGAAACTTCATCCCACTGTTTCAACTCAACTATAACAACATTTGCTTTATCGGATTCGTCATAACCGCTTATAATAAAATCAATTCGTTTAGCTGTACTGGGAATCATATATTCGATTGCAATTCCTGAATTTCCCGGAACATTTGCATTTGATATTACAGTATTCATATATTGAAGAGAGTTTTCCCAAGCTCTGATTTCATTTCTTGAAGCTCTGTGATGCGTTTCTCGAACTTGTCTGTCAAGCTGATCTATCAAAACCCCCCTAAACATATCGTTTTTAAAACCGTCAACATCGTTACTGTAAATAATCATTTTAAAGCTCCGTATATTTTTTACAATTTCCCGTTGCCTTTTCTATCGGATATTTTTTCTTATTAATTTCAAGTTTTTCCAACATTATTTCATAAACATCGAAATCCAATTTATCCGCAAGCATAAACGAATATATTAAAACATCTGCAATCTCTTCTTTAATTCCTTCCGGATTTTGAACAGATCCCCATTGAAAATGTTCCAACAATTCTGCAGATTCAATCACAATTGACTTAGCCAAATTTTCCGGAGTATGAAATTGATCCCAATCCCTTTCAGACACAAAAGTTTTAATCTCTTTTAAAATTTTATCAGAATTCGTCATACTCATTTCCTAAAAATTTATTCGATTTTTTATAAAATTATTTAATATTTAAAAAGGTATAAATATAAAAAGTTCACCACGTGAAATGAACATAAAAAATGCGAAATAAAAGAGAAAACTTAAACCTAAAATCTCAGTTCTATAAAAAATCAAAAACAACATCATTAGAATGTTTTAAAAAATTAATTCCAGTATTTGAGACAATTTCATTCCAGTATTTGAGACATTTTCATTCCAGTATTTGAGACAATTTCATTCCAGTATTTGAGACGATTTAATTACAGTGTTTGAAGAATTTTCATTCCAGTATTTAAAGAAAATCCATTCAGGTATTTGACGAATTTCGTTTAAGTTGTTGCTGCTTTATTCATTCTGAAATAAAGTGCAGAAGCTATTATCTCCATCACAACGGTAAATGCGATAATTAATATCGTCAAATTCATATCGTAAAGAAGTCCCGCAAATGCAGATCCGGCAAATAGTGCCAAGCCGTAAGCCGTATTAAAAATACCGTAGCCTGTTCCGCGTTTGTGATAGGGAGTTATGTCCGCAATTGCGGAACGCATGATTGTTTCGTGTGTTCCCATTATGATTCCGAAAAGCATCATTCCCAGCACGATTAATGTCGTTGAATTGCTCAATGCAAGCAAAGGAAGCGGTATTGTAATCAATGGAATTAATGCCAAGACAAGAATTCCTCCGGTTTTCTTTTTGCTTTTATATTTTAAATGATCATATGCTTTCCCGATGATAATCGCTGTTACGGCATCAACGAGCATCGCAAACGAATAGAGTAAAGTAATATTACCATCAGACATCAGTCCGTTTGCCTTTAAATGATATCCGATTATACTGAAATTTACAAAACCTGCTGTGCAGAAAAATGTAAATAAGGTGTAGTGCCAAAATACAGGTTCCAGTTTTTCGTTTTTAAAATTCTTACTCTTATTTTCAACATTGGACAACAAATTCATGCTTTTTATTTTTTTATAGGCAAAATACAAAAAAAGCATTAAAAGGATAAAAGGCACAATCTGCATTTTGTAGCCTAACTGATATTCGGCAATTCCGCTTTTGCCCATAAAGTAAAAGATTGCGGTAAAGAACAGAGGTCCTAAAAATGCGCCAAGCTGATCCAATGCTTCCTGCAATCCGAAAGAAAAACCGATTCCGACCTGATTTTCCGCAACTCCAGATAAAACCGTATCTTTAGCAGGATTTCGTAAGGCCTTTCCGATACGCTCCATTAATATCAAAATTACAAGAATATTCCAATCCATCGTAAAACCGATTAACGGAACACTTACCAGCATGCCGTAGCCCACAAACATAAAAACCCAATGCTTGCCGCTCTTATCAGATAAAATGCCGGCCAAAAGCCTTAGTGCATAGCCCAGTAATTCACCGACACCGAAAACAAGCCCGACTGTTGCTGCACTGAATCCCAATAAATTCAAATACTGACTGTTTGCACTTCTCGCCGATTCATAAATAATGTCGCCGAACATGCTGATTATACCGAAAATTATAATCACGGTTACTGCCGTTGAAATCAATTTATTTGAATTCGAAATCACGTCTTTTTTTGACGACATAGACGACATAAATACCACTCGATAATTGATATTTTATAATGATGATATTTTTATAATTATTAGGAATTTATAGTAATTAAAGTCTACTGACCGAAACCGTATTTTCCATAATCAAATCCAGAATTGCAATTGAGGCCATCGCTTCCGCGACCGGAACTACTCTTATTAAAAATGCGGGGTCGTGTCGTCCTTTGGATTCGATTGTGACGGGTTTTCTTGTTTTTAAATCGACCGAATATCTAGGTTTTGAAATTGAAGATGTAGGCCGAATTGCGATTTTAAAATCGATGTCTTGTCCGGTTGTAATTCCGCCTGAAATTCCGCCTGAGTTGTTGGTTTTAAAATAAATTTTGTCGGTTTCGTCTATAAAAATTGAATCGTTGAAAACGGATCCTTTCATGTCGGACGATTTGAAGCCTGCTCCGAATTCTACGCCTTTGACTCCGCCGATTCCGAAAAGGGCGCTTCCTATTTTCGATTCGGCTTTTTCAAATACAGGCTCCCCGAGTCCTGCTTTTACATTTGAAATTTTTCCGGCAATTATTCCGCCTACAGAATCGCCTTCGTTTTTTATTTTCAAAATTTCGATTTCCATTTTCAGTTTCGCATTTTCATCTACACAAAAGAAAATATCGTCTCTTTTTTTCAAAAGAATTTCGGCGCTTTCGTTTATATCGTATTTTGCACGAATTTCTCCCAATTGAACTATATGACAACAAATTGAAATTCCGAATTTTTCAAACAGAATTTTTTGAGCAACAGCACCTGCACAAACGCGTGCGACCGTTTCACGACCGGAAGATCTTCCGCCTCCGTAAAAATCAAATATGCCGTACTTGGAAATGTATCCGAAATCCGCATGACCCGGGCGCGGTATGTTTTTGAATTCTTCGTATTCCGATTTTTTAAAATCTTTATTGTAAACGATTAAGGATAAGGGAGCGCCGGTCGTTAAACCTTCAAATACACCCGATAAAATTTCGACTTTGTCTTCTTCTAAACGCTCCGACACAAATTTGGAAGTTCCCGGACGCCTTAAATCAAGAAACGATTGAATGAATTGCTCATCTATCGAAATTCCAGGAAAAACTCCATCGATTACAACACCAACGGCTTTTCCGTGAGACTCCCCCCAAGTCGTTACTTTGAACAATTTCCCAAAAGTGTTTCCGGACATTTAAAAACTCCAAATTTCGAATTTCAAACATTAAATTTCAAACTTCAAATTGTAAATTTTATATAAAAAATTAATAAAAATGTGATTTTGATTGGAACAATCAAAATCACATTTCGGAAAACAAATTTTCAACCGAATTTACTTTCATGAGCGGATAAGACGTCTCTTCATCAAAACCGATTGAAACTGTCACGAGTACCGATTCATAAGCGAGTTTTATTTCGGCGTTAATCATTTTTCCTGTAATTTCCGTATAACCGAACGAATTTTCATCTGACTTTTCTTTAATTAATTTTCTATCAAGGAAAACCGAAACCGACTTTACAAATGGCTGAAGAGAAATGCTTTTCTCAATCGCCCTTTCAATGCTTTCGGCGGAATCTATTGAAACGGGTGTTCCCGTAAATTGATGATACAAAGCGCCAAGCTTAATTCCCGATTCAAATAAAGCGATATCCCGAGAAGTGATTGGTGTTGATTCTTTTGAGTTTTCATTTTTTTCCGTCATAATTTCAGCTCGCACTTGGCAGTTTCAGTTTAATTTGAATTTTTAATAAAAACGGGTGACAAAATGTAAATAATCATTAAAAATGAAAGAATTCCGGGAGCAATCGCCGCATAAACGGAATTTGAAAGAGATGATAAAACTGTAAAGGTAAACACGACTATTAAAAATTGGAATATGATTTTTTGATGAATTTTCGGATAAGGAATCGTGCTTATCATTATGTATGAAAAAATTAAAGTGATTAAAATTAAAATTATGTCGCTGTTTGGAAAACTGAATTTATCAAAAAATAAAGTGAAAGTTGAAATTCCGACACTTGCACCGGTAATCGGAATTCCGTCATAGCCTGTGCCCGGTGTGTGAAATGCATTGTAGCGGGCAAGTCTGTAAACGCCGCACAATATGTATATGATACCTGCAATGCAGGCAATGAAAATTATATTGTTTGAACTGTTTACTTTGCAATAAGAAATTAATAAAACAGTAGGAGCAACGCCAAAAGAAACGGTATCCGCCAATGAATCTATGTGTTCTCCAAGAGATCCGCCTTTGTATTTTCGGGCAAGATAGCCGTCAAGTCCGTCTGCAACGGCCGCAAGCAATAAAATTGCCGCAGAAACGCTAATCACGTTCGGGAGATTCAAATCAACCGTTATCAATAAAAAAATAGAAATAACACCAAATACAAGATTTGAAAAAGATACGATATCAGGCAATTTCAACAGTTTAAACATTTTAAGTCTTCCGAATAGATTAATAGATATAAAAGCTATAGATATAAAAGCATTTAGAATAAATATCACAATCGTTTAATTAAATTTTCAATTTGAGAGTTTGAGAGTTTCTTCAATTTCTTTTTTCAACAGATTTATAAGTTTTTCGAAAAATTCGAATATTTCAGGCATCAGTCTGAAAAGCAAATATGCAAGTAAAATTAATGTGATTAGCGAGCCTGCTTTTGCTATATAGTGATGAGATATTACGAAACTGTTTTCACCAAACCATTGATTTCCGTAAGCGGCTATTACAAACACGTTTCTAAACAAGTTTAAAATGAATATTGTTATTGAGAAAAACAACGCGTATAAAGCTTTTTTTATTTTGGGAATATTGGTTGAAAGAACAAGGCCTGAAAAAAGAGCTATACTTTCAATAGCTGTACAGCCCAAAACGATTTGCACCGTTTTTGTGTTGTGTGTAATAACATTCGTATACCCTGGCTCCAAAATTGACACAAATCCGAGCAAATTTAAAATAAGACAAGTTAAATAGGCCACAAATCCTATCAATATATCCTTTAAGGGTTCAACTGCGTTAAACGGGAAATATACAATACCTACAACTATAACTGCTTTCATGAGCGTGTGATAAATTTTCATGTCTTCTGAGTCGTCCGTTTTTTTAATATGTCTTAAAAGGAAAAATGCCATGAAAATGCATGTAATGAATGCCAATATAACCAAAGTCGTATTTACGTAATCGGAGACATTAAAATAACGAAAAACCGTTTTAAACCAGTGCAATGAAAATAAAATCCAGCCCGATGCGTTCAATATGCAAAATACGTTTTTACGCTCTTTGAAAATATAGGACAGAACGAAAACGGCAACTGAAATCCATAAATATAAACTCATAAATAATCGACATAAATAGTATTGTTCATAATAAATAATTTTTGTTCAAAAATCAAAAAAAAACGTGAATTTTATATATAGTATTAATCATTTATAGTTTATGAAAGCTTGTATAATGTGCGGGGGAACGGGAACAAGATTAAGGCCGCTTACATTTCGAAGACCGAAACCTGCAATACCTTTGTTAAATACTCCGTCTGTCATTCATTTGATCGAACATCTTTCAAGAGAAGGATTCAATGAAATTATAATTACTCTTGGATATATGGGAGAAGATATTGAAAAGACGGTAGGGGACGGAAGCGTTTACGGAGTTCACATCGACTACGTTTATGAAAAAGAAAAACTGGGAACGGCAGGAAGTATTAAAAACGCTCAGGAAAAATTGGGCGACGAGCCGTTTATCGTAGTCGGCGGAGACCACGTAATGACTCTTAATCTTCGTGAAATGTATCGTTTTCATAAAAAACGGGATTCAATCGTAACTATCGGACTTTTGTCAATAGATGACCCGAGAGAATTCGGAATTGCGAATATGGATATCGATTACAAAATCACGAGATTTCATGAAAAACCGAATCCGGGAGAAATATTCAGTAACTTGGCAAGCACGGGAATTTACGTGTGCAGCCCGGAAATTTTTGATTGGATTCCTGAAAATACAAAATATGATTTTGCAAAAGATTTGTTCCCGAAACTTCTAAAAGCGTGCGAGAAGGAAGGAGAGGAAGAAACAAATAACAAGAAAGTAAAGCCGTGTATAAGCGGTATTTTAGTTCGCGGAAAATGGACCGATGTAGGAAGTGCGTCCGCTTACAGATCTGCTCAAAAATGGATGCTTGACGACATGCCCGGCACTTCAATAGAAGGATATTTCTCATCGAAAAATGCAAAAATCCAAGGTCCTTTAAAAATTGGAAACAATGTTACAATCGGCAACAATTCGTCGATTTCGGGACCTATTGTAATCGGTGAAAATACGACTGTCGGAAACAATGTTTTAATCGGACCGTATTCAGTAATCGGTTCAAATTGCGTAATCGGGAACAATTCTAAAATTTTAGCGTCAAATATATTTGACGGAGTAAAAGTGGGTGATAAAACAACACTTTCGGGCGCAATCGTAGATTCGAATACAGTTATCGGAAAAGAATGCAGTATCGAAAACGGAACGATTATCGGACCCGATGTTAAAATTAAAAACAATGTAACGGTTCATTCCGGCGTTAAAGTGTGGCCCGAAATCGAAATTGCCGAATACGAAAGCGTAAAAGAAGATATATTTAACGACAATTACGAAACGGGAACGGGCGGTTCGTGAAAAAAAAATGTGCTGAAATAAAATTAATCAAAATAAAATTAATCAAAATAAAATAAATCAAAAGAAAATAAAATAAATAAAAAGAAAATAAAATAAATAAAAAGAAAATAAATAAAAAGAAAATAAAATAAATCAAAAGATACTGAAAACAAAACGGAAATTGATTGAAGATGAATTTTTTAAAAAAGCTTTTCGGAATCAAAAAAGAAGTAAAAAGCGAACCGGAGGTTATGACTCCCGATGAGTTTTATGAAACTTTATTGATTGAAAACGAAAAAGTAGAAAATGATTCTACTGTTGCTTTTAAAAAATATGAAAACGATTTAAAAACTGCTTTAAATTCACTTGAAGAAAGTAATGTTCAATTAACAGATGCAAAAGTTACCGGGACTTTTGATATAAGAGTTGTAAAACGGGCAAAATCCAATAGGGAAAATGTAAAAAAGCAGGTCGATATTTTAGTAAACAAATTAAAGCCGCCTGAAGAACCGAGTTTAAACAATATTTTTGAATTTAACGAAAGTTCAATTGCTTCTATAAATTCGTGTTTGGAAAATATGGGCAGGAGTTTTTATTACACTAAAGCCGTATTTCCCGCGGAGTCTGATAAAGTATCAAGCGACCTTAAAAGTGTCGGTGACTTGATTAATGAAATAAATAATGAAATCTCTGTTTTCAGAAAAAAATATAACAGAAACAATATTGCGATTTCCGCAGTAGAAGAGTTAAATAAAAAAACAGATTCGGAACAAAACGAACAGGCTTTAATAGATAAGAAGAGAAACGAAATTGAAAAGTTAAACGAAGAGTTAAAAAATTTGGAAAAACGAATAGAAGATTATTATGAAAGTGAAGATGGAAAAGAAATAACTCTTCTTAAAAAAGAAACTGAACAATTAAAAGAGGAAGAAAAGGTCGCATTTGACAATATAAAAGCGCTTGTTTTGCCGCTTTTCGGAAATATTTCGGCAATCGTTAAACTTCACGAATCAAAAAGATACGGCGTTGATCCTGAATTTAAAAAACGGCTTGAAAAAATAGAAAACGATATTGACACAAATTTGGAATATTTAAATGCTGATTTTTTCTCAAAACTCAAAGAGATATTTAAAGACGAAAATTTGGATATTCAAGATCATAAAAAAGAAAAAGCGTATGAAAACTGTGAATTTGCCGAAAAACAAATAGGAATAAGAACGGACAAATACAAAAACATACAAAAAGAAATCGAGCAAAAACAAAACAAAATTAAAAATTTCAATATCGATGAAATAAATAAATCGGTAAAGGAAAAAGAAGAAATCCTTTTAAAAATCAAACAAATAGAAAACGAGTGCGAAGAAAGCATAAGAAAAAAAGACGCAATTTCAAAACAAAGAAACGAAGCAAAGTCAGATTTGGAAAAAATAATAAACTCGTTTGAAAAGAAAATAGAAATAAAGTTTTAAGAACTAAATAAATAAAGTTTTAAGAACTAAATAAATAAAGTTTTAAGAACTAAACAAATAAAGTTTTAAGAACTAAATAAATAAAGTTTTAAGAACTAAATAAATAAAGTTTTAAGAACTAAATAAATAAAGTTTTAAAAAACAAATAAATAAAGTTTAAAAAACAAATAGAGATAAAGTTTTAAAAAACAAATAGAGATAAAGTTTTAAAAAACAAATAGAGATAAAGTTTTAAAAAACAAAAACGGTTTCTTGAAACCGTTTTTTAAACTTCAGTTAATCGTTTATTAATTTTAGTATAACTTCGTGTATTTCGTCCAAAATTTCATTTTGCGGTTTTGTTGCATCGATTAAATATATTCGACTTGGGTATTTGTCTTTAAGTTTTAAAAAGTTTTTTCTTACTTTTTCTAAAAATTCCTTTTTTTCGAATTTCGTAATTTCATCTCGATTTTTACAGCGTTTTATTGAGACTTCTGGCGGCAAATCAAAATAAAAAGTAAGGTCGGGTACAACTGTCCAAGGTTTATGGAGTTGTTCTATAAATTCCGTTGAATTTGGAATTATGTTTTCAAGAGTTACGCCCTGATATGAAATTCGACTGTCGGAATATCTGTCGGAAATTACGATTTTTCCTAATTTTAATTCCGGTTTTATAACGTTTTCCAAATGACTTGAATGGTCCGCCAAAAATAAAAAAAGCTCGGAAAGAGGATCAATGTCCTTTTCAAAAGATTCGTAAACAAAGTCACCTGTAAATGTGTTTTTTGTCGGCTCACGCGTAAATACTGCTGAGGCGGGCAATTTTCCCGACTCTTTTAATAGCTCCAATGTGGTAGTCTTTCCGGCACCGTCAATTCCTTCAAAAGTTATAAGTTTTCCGGATTTTTCGGGTTTACATAGTTTTCCGGATTCGTCCGGTTTACAAGTTTTTTCGAATTTATCGTAACTTCCCGATTTGATAATCGTCATAATTTGAAAATAAGCAATTTAAATTATATAATGTTGTTTGTTTAGAGATATATTTTTAACGGAAACGATTCTTATTTATAAATAGAATGTTTTTATAGCATTTTAATTATTAATGAAAACTAATATACAATTGCAATTTTTATAAAGTAAGTTGCAAAATGAATAAAAGTAAAAGTGGAGTGATTTTAATGGAAATTCAACCGCCTCGCGTAATTGCCTGGGAGACGACTGCTGCGTGTAATTTGGAGTGTAAACATTGCAGAGGCAATTCTACATTTGAAAAGCCGGAAAACGAGTTGACGACAGACGAGTCTAAAAAGCTTTTGGACGAAATAAAAAAAGCCGGAAATCCTATAATCATATTAAGCGGCGGTGAGCCGCTTATGAGAGAAGATATTACGGAAATCATAAAGTACGGAACCGATTTGGGTTTTCGTATGACTTTGGCAACTAACGGAACTTTAATTACTGAAAAAAAAGCAATGGAAATAAAAGAAGCGGGAATAAAACGTGTAAGCATTAGTCTTGACGGAAGAATTGACACACATGACGCTTTCAGATGTCAGCCTGGCTGTTTTAAAAGATCGATGGAGGGAATTGAAAATCTCAAAAAAGCAGGTGTGGAATTTCAAATAAATACGACTGTTTCAAGATTTAATATAAATGAATTGGAAGACGTGCATAATTTTGCAAAAGAAACTGGTGCTGTCGCCCACCACTTTTTCTTTTTAGTTCCGACAGGTAGAGGTTCGGAATTAAGCGAATTTGAAATAACTCCGGAGGAATATGAACGTGCGCTTGAATGGCTTTATGAAGAAGTTAAGAAAAGGAAAATTCAGATTCGTCCGACATGCGCTCCCCATTTTTTCAGAATCATGAGACAAAAAGCAAAAGAAGAAGGAATAAAAATCACACACGAAACTCATGGATTAAATGCTATGACGAAAGGTTGTCTTGGCGGAATTACGTTTGGATTCGTATCAAGCGTCGGAGAAGTAAATCCGTGCGGCTATCTGCCCGTTTCCGCAGGAAATGTAAGAGATACGCCTTTTAAAGAAATATGGGAAAATGCAAAAGTATTTAACGATTTGAGAAATTACGACGAATATGAAGGAAAATGCGGAATTTGTGAATACAAAAGAGTTTGCGGAGGCTGCAGAGCAAGAGCTTATGCCGAAACTGGAAATTATATGAAAGAAGAGCCGCTTTGCTCATATGTTCCGATAAAAATTAAAGAAAATTAATTAAAAAAAAAGAAAAAAATAAAAAAAAACGAGGAAACGGCGTAATCATTGACTAAAAAAACGAGGCGACGGTTAAATCCTAAAATGAATAAAACTTGCCGCCGAAAATCTTAAAAAGCGCCGCAACCGAAAAAAAAAACGAAATCGGGGCATTACATCTAAAACGAAAAAACCGAAGCATCCGTTAAATTCTTAGCGTCTATGATACGACCTGGCAGCATTTATCATTTATAATCTTAGAGTCTATGATACGACCCGGCAGCATTTATAATCTTAGCGTCTATGATACGACCCGGCAGCTTTTATAATCTTAGAGTCTATGATACGACCTGGCAGCATTTATAATCTTAGAGTCTATGATACGACCCGGCAGCATTTATAATCTTAGAGTCTATGATACGACCCGGCAGCATTTATAATCTTAGCGTCTATGATACGACCTGACAGCTTTTATAATCTTAGGGTCTATGATACGACCCGGCAGCATTTATAATCTTAGAGTCTATGATACGACCCGGCAGCTTTTAAATTCTTAATGTCAATGATACGCCGTAGAAACGGCGTATCATTGACATAAAAAAATGGCCCCCGGGAAAATCTTGAAATGCCCGCCCGGCAAAAAAAAACGGACGCCAGGTGTTTTATTTAGATTGAAGAAAAAACAATAAAATACAAAAAACAATAAAATACAAAAAATAATAAAATACAAAAATAATAAAATACAAAAATAATAAAATACAAAAATAATAAAACGCAAAATAACAAAAAAAATGGCAAAAACGTCAGAAGAAAACGAAATTGAAAATCCGGAAAAAAATAATAAACAGAGGTTGAATCGATATGGAAATGGAAAAAGGAGAAATAGAAAATTCCGGGATTATTGAAATGGACGAAATCGATAAGAAAATTATTAACAAAATTCAGCTTGAGTTTCCCCTTTCAACTCGGCCGTTTAGAGATATTTCAAACGAATTGAATATACCGGAAGAAGAAGTTATAGAAAGGCTTAAGCGTTTGAAAAGTCTCGGCGCAATAAGACGGATAGGACCGATAATAAATACAAGGAAAATCGGGGGCTCAAACACTCTTGTAGGAGTTAAAGTGCCGGAATATGATATAGAACGTGTCGCCGAATTCATAAACAATTATACGGAAGTTTCACATAATTATTTAAGAGATGCAGACGTTAACATTTGGTTTACGCTTTCCGCTCCAAATAGAGAAAGAATCGATGAAATATTACAAGAAATCAAAGACGAATTCGGATACCCGATATTGGATTTGCCCACGATCAACCAGTACAAAATACAAGTTTACTTTGATTTGAAATGAATGAAAATAAATGGAAATGAATGAAAATGAACGGAGTTGGTTATTTTGGAGAATATCGGAAATTACGAAAAAGCTTATGAAATGACGGAAAATGATTTAAAAATAATAAGAAGCCTTCAGGACGGAATCGAATTTGAATCCAATCCGTACTCAAAAATCGCATCCGATTTGGGTATGACGGAACAAGAAGTAGTCGACGCAATAAAAAATTTAATTGACAAAAAAATGATAAGAAGATTCGGTGCATCGATTGCTCACAGAAAAATCGGTTTTGTTTACAATTCGATGATAGTATGGGACGTGCCTGATGAAAAAACAAAAGAAGTCGGAAAAATTATGGCCTCTTTTAAAGAAGTAAGCCACTGCTACGAAAGACCAAGATTTCCCGACCCGCCATACAATTGGCCGTACAATATGTTTACAATGGTCCACGCAACATCTAAAGAAGAATGCGAAGAAATGGCAAAAAGAATATCGGATGCAACAAAAATTAAAAATTATAAACTCATATTCAGCACACGGGAATTCAAAAAAACGGGCGTTAGAATATAATTAAAAAGAAAAGGAAAGGGAAAAAAATAAAAAAAAGAAAAGGGAAAAAGGAAAGGGAAAAAAATAAAAGAAAAGGAAAAAAGGAAAGGAAAGAGAAATGGAAAAGATGCAAAAAGACAACAAAGGAAATGAAGAAAAGGAAAAAGATTATGTTCCGCTGATGATTTCTCTTTCGGGGAAAAATGTTGTAATATTTGGCGGGGGAGAAGTTGCCGAACGAAAAGCTTTAAGATTTATGGACAGTTCAAATGTAATCGTTTATAGCCCTACATTTACTGAAGCTTTGGAAAAAGCAAATGAAGAAAAAAAACTCAAAGCTGTTTCTCTTTCCTTAAAAACTTCAAAAGAACAGGTAGAACCTATAATATCTGATGCGTTTTTAGTAATTCCTGCAACCTCGGATACGAAGTTGAATTCGTTTATAACTGATTTGGCGAAACAAAAAAATATTCTTGTAAATTCTGTAGACGGAGCAAACGAAGTCGTAATTCCGTCGACTGTTAAAATGGGCGGACTGACGATTGCGATTTCATCAAAAGGTTTGAGTCCCGCCGCAACAAAACTTGCAAGAATGAGAATAGAAACGGTAATTACAAAAGATTTCGAATATATGATTGAGATTCAAAACGAACTCAGAACATATTTAAAAGAAAAAGTGGACGACCAAAAACAAAGACAAAAAATTATCTGGGAAATACTTAAATCAGAAGAAATATGGAATGAAATAAAAGTATCAAAAGAGTCGGCGACAAAAAAAGCGTTCGAAAAAGCCGAAAGAATGATTAAAGATTTGTCGTAACAGACAAACAAATCGAAATCGTGACGAAATCATCTTGAAGGATGTATATTTTTTTTGGAGTTTTCAGCATCATCCGTCGTTTTGTTCAGGCATCTGATTAACGGTTTTGAAAGATGTCTTCGAGCCGACGGCGGAACTTCGTAAATTCCGGGTTCAATCGATCTTGGTTTACTTTGACTGATTTTTTCATTCGATTTCGTTTTACAATTTTTGCATCTGAAACCTTGATTTTTACCGGCCGACTCCATCGTTTTAAAACATTTCGGACAAACGGGATTTTTAAAAACGATGTCTTCCGAAAGCTTTTTTAAATCTATTTTTTCAATATTAAATGTGTTGTTTTTAAAACTTCCGTAAACTTCAATTTCATCGCCCGGAATCAGTTTTCTTATGATGTTTCTGAAATTTCCGGTAGGCTCATATGCGGCACAGTCGATTTTTATTTTTTGAGAAGATTCGTTTTTTGATTCCGATTCGTTTTCCGATTCCAATTCGCTTTTCGATTTATTTTTCGATTTATTTTTCGATTTGTTTTTAATTTTAAAAAAAACATGTCCGCCTTCAATCGTTTCTGGTTTTGAATCGACAATTCCCTTAATTTTGTAAGAGTGGATATCTTTTAATTTTGAAAAATCGTTTTCCGAATCTTTCGTAAAATCGATTAAATGCATATCGGTTCCCTGATTTGTGATAAAAATCCGATAGTGCTCAAACGGTTCTGATTTGATGTATTTTGAAGCTTTTAAAACCCAATCGGGTGATTCTCCGCGAATCCCGAATAAAACCGGGTCGGGGGAATTCGGAACGGAGACTACCATTTTTTTGGATTTTCCAAAGTAATCGACCGTATCCCAAGTGTGCGGATATGTGTATTTGTCGGCTTCAAAAAAGCTGTCTGAATCGATTTTTCTTGCCGTTTTGAAGTTTTCCTGAAATCTGTATGCCAAAAGTTCATAAGTTTTGTCGGAAAGTCCGTTTAAAGCAGCACCTGATGCCGCAAGTGCGCCGATTAGACCGCGCCCGAGTTTCATATAAAAACTTGAAATTTCATATTTTTCAATTATGGAAAATGCTCCTGAAATTTCTGCGACTTCCTTTTGGGCTTTTTTATAAAAATCGTGTAAAGGTTTTTTTAATTCAAAAAAACGGGAACCGGGAATGAAAACGACACCGGGATTTGTCTTATCACATTCAATTTCCGAATTTTTCGAAATGAATTCTTTTGAAACCGATACAATTTTATCAAAACAGTCCGGAGAATTCATTTTAAAAACAATACATATCGCCGCATTTCCTCTAGTTTTATACGGAATTGATGGGTTTAAGCGAATGAGATAAGGATTCCCTACAAGAACACAAAAATTTTCGGAATCAAGAAGATCTATAAGCTTTGAAGCCAAATAAGTAGTACACATCCCTTCGTTTGAATCGGTATCATCCAAACTTACTATCATTAAAGAATCAATAAAAGTACCAAAGTCCGAATGTTCGATATTTGAATTTCCAATATTCGAATTTTCAATATTCGAATGTTTGATAAAACCGTCGGGCGCATTAAGTTTTATCAAGTCTTGCAAATCTTGCAAGTCTTGTAAAACAACTGCGTCCGGTTTGATTTTTTCCATAAAAACCACTATCTATTTTCTTGATTCGTTTTGTTGAAATCGTTTTTGATATGATTTCGTTTTGTTGAAATCGTTTTTGATATGATTTTATTTTGTTGAAATCGTTTTTGATA
>JAAYST010000027.1 GCA_012518265.1 Candidatus Methanofrustulum fimipullorum
ATGAAAACCCCGGCGATTTGTTAAAAGATTTCAAACTCGAAGAAGCTTTCCAATCTATTGAAAATTCTGCCGAACACTTGACAAGAGACATTGTATGGATTATGCAAAAACTCTATGCAAGCGGAGCAGACGGAATTAACCTTGATACAACGGGCGCTGCAGGTGACGGTGACTTCTTTGCATCTCTTAATGCTGTTGAGGCTCTTAGAAAAGAATTCCCCGACTTATACATCGAATTCGGTATTGCGGGCGAAAATATTATCGGAATGCACGGTGGTCTTGAATATGCAGGCACAACTCTTGCAGGTCTTTGGCCGCATCAACAAGCTCCTCTTGCAGAAAAAGCCGGAGCAAGCGTATTCGGTCCCGCAATTAACACAAACACAAGTAAAACTTTCCCGTGGAACTTGGCAAGATCTATCGCTTTCATAAAAGCCGCAACAGCCGCTTCAAACATCCCCGTTCACGTTGACATGGGAATGGGAGTAGGCGGAATTCCGATGATGGAAACGCCGCCGATTGATGCCGTTACAAGAGCCAGCAAAGCAATGGTTGAAATAACCGGCGTCGACGGTATATAGATCGGTGTAGGAGATCCGCTCGGAATGCCTATTTCACACATTATGGCTTCAGGCATGACTGGTATTCGCGCCGGCGGTGACTTGGTTGCCCGTGCACAACTTTCAAAGAAATTAAAAATCAAAGATGCTAAAGAATACGTTGCAAAGAAAGTAGGAGTAGATCCGTTCGACTTAAGCGATGAATACGTAATGCGTGACGTTCGTGAAGAACTCGGACTCGGCGTTGTTACATCGATGCCCGGAGCACCGAAAGGATTTGCAGCAAAAATGAATATCGAAAAAGCACTCGATATTAAAATAAACAGCTGCAGATTCTACGAAAGCATGCTTAAATAAATGTTTCTAAAAATCAAATAAAAACAAATAAAAACAAATAAAAAACAAACATAAAACAAATGTAAAAAATCGAACGGGATTCTCCCGCTCGATTTTAATTTTTTTAACTTTTTTTTTAACTTTTTTTTTAAAACTTTTTTTAATTATTTTTTTAATTATTTTTCAGACGTTTTTTTTAATATTCAATAAAAATCCCGTGCTCTTTTTTCTTTTACGGTCCACGCCTTTTAATTATTTTTCGATATCGTTTTTTCTTTTCTAAAGATAAAACTGGTGCTCGTTTTTTTTTCCTTTTTTTAGGACTTTTATTATCTTTGTATTTTTTAATGCTATGATTTTTTATATCGTTATTTCTTTTTTACGACAAAGCAGATTTTATAATCTAATTATAATATTGTCTTGTAATTATCTTTTTTTACTCCAATCCTAATTTTCATCTCATTTATTCTATATATAAAAACTTACTAATGTACTATATACGAGTCGTTAAATTAGACTCTGTTTTTCGAACATCGTTGTTTGTATTCGACGGATTCGATTTTTTTGATTGTTCGATTGTTCAATTCTTAAATGGTGTTCGGAAAAGTGATGGAGGTTATATAATTGGATAAAGAACAGATTTTTAAAGAACTCTCTGATGCAATGGTTACATGCAAGAAAGATCAAATCGATGCGGCAGTTGCAAAAGCACAAAAAGACGGCATGCCGGACGTTGACATCGTTGACGGACTTGCTGCCGGAATGACTGTAATCGGTGATTATTTCGAACGCGGAAAACTCTTCTTACCGCACGTAATGATGGCGGCAAGCGCAATGCAGTCCGCAGTTGATGGTCTTGATCTCGGCTCAGGTGAAGGCGTTTCTGATGCGGTAAAAAAGAAAGTAATTATTAACGCAACAGTCGAAGGGGACGTACACGATATTGGTAAATCTATAGTTTCAACAATGCTTCAGTCATCCGGTTTCGTAGTCTACGATTTGGGAAGAGATGTTCCTACAAAGAAAATCGTTGACGCCGTTAAAGAACACGACGCAGACATGGTCGGTTTATCCGCACTTATGACAACTACTCTTAACGGTCAAAAAGAAGTAATTGATGCTCTTATCGCAAGCGGTATCCGTGACAATGTTAAAGTAATGGTCGGCGGCGCTCCTGCAACTCAAGTTTGGGCAGATAAAATCGGTGCCGACTGCTATGCGGAAAACGCATCGGAAGCGGTTGTAAAAGCAAAAGAACTCTTGTAAATTAATTAAAAAATTAATTTAAAAATTAATATTATAAAATTAATTATAAAATTAATAAAATTAATAAAATTAAAAAGATTACTTAAATTAAGAAATACGAGGAGGATCAAATATTAATGACAGTTGAATATGCATTAAGAATGGGTGACGGTAGCCGAACATACTTGACAAAAGGAAAAATTAAAGAAGAGCTTTTGCAAGGTGCCGGAAATGCTGTCGATTACGGTTCAGTTCCTGAGTTGTCGGGTGATGAAATCGATAAATTAATGGAAATTCTTTTACTTCCCGGAAAATCTGTAAGTGTTGAATACGGATACGAAGTTCCGGTAACGCACGACATCGGTACTCTTAGAATTGACGGGGACCAAGGAAACAGCGGTGTCGGTATTCCGTCAAGCAGACTCGTAGGTATTATGATGCACGAACGTGCATTTGGTGCCGATACGATGGAAC
>JAAYST010000028.1 GCA_012518265.1 Candidatus Methanofrustulum fimipullorum
ATTTTCGTATTATCAGTCATTTTCGTATTATCAGTCATTTTCGTCTTTTCAGTTATTTTTATTTTTTCCTTTTCGGAAATTTTCAGTAGTTTCCGCCGATCTTACGTCTGTCGACTTTAATTCCGTTCGGAGTTACGAGGATGTTGTTGTCTCTCATTCCTACGATATCACCGTGAACATCCAAAACTACGTCTTTAAGTTCATTGAAAAGATGGTTTCTAAGCCTTTCGTCGGATTTTATATTCGATATGTCTACAATCAAAATATTTCCGTCATAAATTTCTTTTTTAAGCATTGCGATTTGCTCGAAATTTGTAAAAACAGCAATTCTGATATAAGTGTCTGCAGGCTCGTCAGACAACTCTCTTCCCAATTCTTTTTCATATTTGTCAAGATCGATATAATTGGAATAGTCACCCGTTGTGCTTGCACCGCTTGTACCGAATAATTTTTCTAAAAAACTCATAATGTTCCACCGATTTAAAATAAGTAAAATATTAAATAAAAATATTAAATTATTAAATTAAAATATTGAATATTAAATTAAATATAAAATATTAAATAAATTCCAGATTTTCTGTGTTATATTAAGCGAAGTCAATATATTTAAACTGTTTTACAGTAAGTCAATATTATATTTAATGATATTTAAAACATTATATTTAAATTATATTTAAATTATATTCAAATTATATTCAAATTAATGTAAATAATGTCAAAAATTTCAATAATGTCAAAATTTATAATTTTTTAAAGTACGATATCCCAAATGGAATCGCCCACGTAAGAAAGTGAATTAACGGCTTTTCCTTTATCCGAACTTTCCATTTCAGGACCGCTAAGTATTGCTTTTCCTATTGCAAGTGTTTTATTGTGTTGCTCTTCAACGATAATTACAAGGTCACCCGGTTCAATATCGCTGTCGGCTTTAACGATTCCGGGACTCATTATGTCGGCTCCGTTTACAACAAACTTAACAGCGCCCGAGTCTACGACTACTTTTCTGCAATCCGGGTTCAAAAGCAAAGCGCCGCGAACTGTAGGAAAATAAGTATTCTCATATTCCATAAACATTTGTTTTCCGTCAACGTAAATTAAACTAAATCTATCAGTTACAACTGTTTCAAATTTGGAATTTGTATAAGGAGAAATAATATCCGACCCGAAAATTTCTTCAAGCTCTTTTAACAATTTATTTTTATCACTTTTTCTTAAAACTCCGCGTGTTTTTATCCTCAAAAAATCACCCTGAATAATAAAAATATCAATAATCAATTATAACAATAATCAATTATAACAATTATCAATTATAACAATAATCAATTACAACAATTATCAATTACAATCAATGTTCAACCGGACAGGAGCAAAGTTCAATTAAAGCTTCTTCACCGACTCTGGAGCCGCGTCCGATTAATATATCGTTTTCAAGAACTTTAATACTTCCCGTCACGTTGTAAATCCATCTGTTGTCTCTTTTAATTGCCAGGACATAAATTCCCGTTTCTGTTTCCAGTCTCAATTCTTTAAACGACTTTCCGATAATCGGAGAACATGGGGAAACTTCAATTTTTATAATTATTTCGTCGGATTCACGAACTGCCATTCCGATAATCGGATGCATTTCGATATCTCTTAAAACCGGGTCAACGATATCGGTTGCGGCATTTGAAATACTTTCAGATGCGGTAGAAAGAATCAGCATTCCTCTAAGTTCATCGACTTCTTGGACTCTTTTTGCCGATTCCAAAACGAGCAATTGAACTTCGTATTTCATTTCATCAAGCTGAGCACCGATTGCCTGTACTTCTTCAGCAATGTCTTTGTTGTCAAGAAGTAAAGAAGAATAAGCAAGGCCTACAGACAGTTCACACATGTTTTTCATTTCAACTATCATGTCAATAGACTGGTCCAAATCTGCTGAACCGCTTGCTTCGACTTGTCGTCTCGGTGTGTATTTCATCATTGTCGCTTTTTCAAAAAATATTGGAACTCCCTCATCGTGCCCTCTAACGATTAAAACGTCGTTTTCGCGAATTTGAGTTTCGCTGTTTGGAGCATAAATCCAATTTCTGTTTCTGCGTATTGCAATTACCCACATTCCGGTTTCCGTGTCAAGCTCGATTTCACCTAGTGTTTTTCCGACCATCCCCGAATTTTCATTAACTCGTGCACGAATGATAGTTTCTTCCGCCGTTCTAAGAGCTATTTTTAAGCGGTCGGGAATATTTATGTCCATTAAAACGCACTTTGATATCTCCATTGCCGCATTCGCAATATTTTCAGAAGCGGAAGCAACTTCCAAAACACCCAAAAGCTGCCCGCCTTCATCAATCCTTCTCGTACTAAGCATCGCGCCCATCTTAACATGATAGTCGAGCATATCCATATTTTCTTCAAGATGCATTACTTCGTTTGCAATCTCTTCATCGTCATATATGATTGCGGAATACGCCAAATCAATCATGAGTTCAGATGTATCCTTCATCTCAACTAAAAGCTCTTTTAAATTACGAGGCTTGTACTTATATTGTTTTCTTACCATAACTTATGTTTCACCCTAAAGGAAATTCATTGTTCGTTCCCGTTTACTGCTTTTAAATTTTTTGTTGTTTTTTACTGCATTTATTTTTTTTATTTTTTACTGCTTTTTATTGCTTTTTACTTTTTAACTGCTTTTTATTGCTTTTTACTTTTTAACTGCTTTTTTACTTTTTACTTTTTACAGCTTTTTATTGCTTATTACACAATATATAGGTTTTACACATTAATAATGAATTGTATGTTAATATTGAATTTTTGATATTAAGCTATAAAATCTCAACAAAATCATGAAGACTCATAAAGATTCATAAAGATTCATAAAGATAAAACGACGATTGCAATGAAAATACCGACTACACCGGACAAGTCACCAAGACTTGCGACTAACGGAATTACGGTATCGTCCGGGTCGAGTCCGTATTTATGCGAGGCGAGAGACAAAACAACTGTCGTTAAATAAACGATAAACAAATTGAGAGTATAAACAAATATTCCGACGACAAAAAGAGTATAGAAAGGAATATATCGGCCGGAGTAGATGTCGATAAACCATACTATGACACATGCAAAAATTGTGGAAATTAAACCAACGATTGCTGCCGCAATAAAACTGTTTCGAACGACAGGACTTTTTCTTAAGCTTACCGAAAAACCGAGGTGGAGTGCAGAAGAAAGTCTTGCGCCGAGCATTCCGCCTGTGTCTCCTCCGATTTTCATCAATACCGGAACCATTATCAAAATGGCGGGGTATTTAACCAAAATTTGTTCTTCTGCAGACAAAATTTGCCCTACCAAAACGGCTATAAAACAAGTAAGAATGAGAATTGGAAGACCGCGTTTCACAAGGCCTTTGACAGTATAGTAAGTCATATATAAAGCACCAACCTTGCAACGAAGAAAATCGTCATCATGGACAGAATATCACCGACTGTTGCAATTGCCGGAGTTACGATATTGTCCGGGTCCAAACCTAAACGAAAAGTCCCGACTGCCAAATATGCGGAAAGAATTGCCAATAAAATTCCGGATATGAAACCGGCAGTTACTGAAATAAAAGTCAGTTTTAAAAGGCCTGCGCTTTGAAGACCTAAAACAACGCTTACGGAATGTGAAAGTACACCTAATAAAAACGAGATTATAACTGTTAAAACCATTGAGCCCACTATGTTGTTTTGAAGCTCTTTATTTTTCCAGTCGACACCGTCAATCAAACCCATATGAATTGCACTTGTCAATCTTGAGCCCAAAGAAGATGAAATGTTTCCGCGAAGTCCCATAATCCCGGGAACCAAAACAAGAAGACCCGGAATCATTTCAATTTCTTCAGTCATTCCTGAAAGAAGAATACCGGAAATTATTCCGCCGACTACGGCAATCAGTTCAAACGGCAAAGCTTCGCGTACTATGGATTGGATACTTGCATATTCTTCCAGGTATCCCTCATATTCAAAATCAAAATCGTCTTCATCTTCTATGCTGTAATTGGCCATTTTTCACTCGGTTAAAAATCTGTTATAAATTATTTAAATGTTAATGAAGTGTTAGCGTTTAATTGGTATTTTTATGTTAGATTTGTGTTAGATTTGTGTTAGATTTAAAATTCTGCCGCAAATATTCTGACAAGTTTATATAAGTTATCGAACATTTTATTTTTAGATAGTTATGGATATTAAAATAATTTCTCCTACCCCGTATGATTCAAACGTTTATTTGATTAATGAAAAAGTATTGATTGATGTCGGAATGTCTCATGAAAAAGTCATCAGTTCATTGAAAAGATATACAGATATAAAAAATATCGATTTGATAATTTTAACTCACGCACACTATGATCATACCGGATCCGTTCCGGAAATACTAAAGTACTGTTCTGCAAAAGTCGGCATGTTTAAAGATGAAGAAGAATATTTAAACGATCCTGAACTGTCGGCTGCAAACGCTTTTGGGCGTGCGCCTCTTAAAATAAATGCCGATATATTGTATTCGGAAAATGATGAGATTTATGTAGGAGCAGACAAGGACGGAAAAGGAAATTATTTAAAAGTAATACACACGCCCGGACACACGAAAGGTTGTATGTGTCTTTATGAAAAAAATGAGAAAATACTGTTTACAGGCGATACCATATTTTCAGAAGGCGGAATCGGGCGATCCGATTTTGAAAACAGTATTAGCGAAGTTATGTCGGATTCAATTGGGAAACTTTTGAAATTGGATGTAGAAAAAATATACCCGGGACACGGTGCCCCGACATTGAATAACGCAAAAAAATCAATAGAAATGTCTTACAGAATGTCATGTTTGATGAACAGATAAGGAAGGAACCGCAACAATGGATGAGAAAAAACAATTAGTCGGGTCGCTTGTATCTAAAGAAGCATATAAAAAATCTTACAAAAACAAAGCACAAAATAAAGGACAAAACAAAGGGCAAAACAAAGAACAAAATAATAAACAAAATAAGAACAGATATCGGGGCGGAAGAAGAAGTCCCGTGAGAAGGCCTAAAGATAAAAATATGCATCCGGTAACCGATTTTTTGCCGATGTCAATGAAAGATGCGGAAGATTTGGGTTGGAAAGAGCTGGATATTATTTTAATTACGGGGGACGCTTACGTAGATCACCCCGGATTTGGAACAGCGATAATCGGGCGCGTGCTTAAACAAGCCGGATTTCGTGTCGGAGTTATAAGTCAGCCGGATTGGAAATCGCAAAGCGATTTCCAAAAGCTTGGAAAACCAAGACTGTTCTTTTCAGTCTGTGCAGGAAATGCCGATTCTCTTGTAAACAATTACACGCCTCTTTTGTACCCAAGAGAAAGCGATTCTTATTCGCCGGGCGGAGTTCCGGGATTGAGGCCGGACAGAGCCGTAATTACGTACAGCAACATTATTCGCCAACTGTACCCGGAAACACCGATTATTGCCGGCGGAATCGAAGCTTCTTTGAGAAGATTTTCGGAATACGATTATTTGTCAAATAAAGTAAGGCAATCGATTATAGCCGATGCTCCTGTCGATTTGATAGTTTACGGGATGGGCGAACTTCAAATTGTGCAAATTGCGGAGAGAATCAAAAACGGGGAAAATGTAAACGAAATACGAGATA
>JAAYST010000029.1 GCA_012518265.1 Candidatus Methanofrustulum fimipullorum
AATTAAAAATTTTAAAAAGAATGAAATTTAAAAATTTAAAAAAGGATTAAGGATTAATTATGAAATTGTTTAATTTTGGAAAGAAAAAAGAAAAAACTTCTAGTTGTTGCTGTTCCGGCAACTATGACACTAAAAGCATGGAAAAGGCCGAAAATTCAAAGTCGAAAGGTGCGCACGTAAAAATACTCGGAAGCGGTTGTGCAAAATGTAATCAACTTGAAGCGGCTACAAAAGAGGCCTTAAAACAGCTTGGAATGGATACAGAAATTGACCACGTGACTGATTTTGCACAAATTGCGGCATATGGAGTAATGACTCCTCCTGCTTTAGTTGTGGACGGTAAAGTGGTTTCTTATGGTAAAGTTCTAAAGACGCAAGAAATAGTTGAGATATTGCAAAGAGTAAGGAAGTAAGTAGTGTAATTAGAGAGATTAAGTATTGTAACTAAGTATTGTAACTAAGTATTGTAACTAAGTATATATGAATATGTAAAGAGAGGTCGTATATGGGAAACGATGGAAAAGAAGGAATCGGATTTTTTCAAAAATATTTAACGATTTGGGTAGTTCTTTGTATGGTAGCAGGCGTTCTTATAGGCAAATACATGCCTGAGATACCTGCGTTTCTGAATCAATTTGAATATGCAAAAGTCTCGATTCCGACAGCTATACTGATATGGGTAATGATTTATCCGATGATGATGAAAGTCGATTTTCAAAGTATCAAGAATGTGGGGAAAAATCCAAAAGGTTTATACGTCACGTGGGTGGTAAATTGGCTTATTAAGCCGTTTACGATGTACGCAATAGTTTCCTTTTTCCTCTATACAGTTTTTAGTAACTTCATCACCCCCGATCTTGCTAAGGGTTATCTTGCAGGAGCGGTGCTTTTGGGTGCGGCACCATGTACCGCAATGGTTTTTGTATGGAGTACTTTAACAAATGGAAATCCTGCTTATACAGTAGTACAGGTCGCGACAAACGACTTAATTATTCTTGTTGCTTTTATACCGATTGTTAAATTCCTTTTGGGAATTAGCGAGGTATCGGTCCCTTGGGATACGCTTGTTTTATCTGTCATATTGTTTGTGGTAATTCCGCTTACCGGCGGTATTCTTACAAGAACGATTATTACTAAAAAGAAAGGACTTGAGTACTTTGAAAAACAGTTTTTACCTAAATTTGACGGTGTTACGATTGCCGGTTTATTGTTAATGCTGATTTTCTTATTTGCAACTCAAGCAGAAGCTTTACTGAATAATCCTCTTCACATTCTTCTTATTTCAGTGCCGCTTACTATTCAAACATTCCTAATTTTCTCCATAGCATATTTTGCATGTAAATTGCTTAAGCTTCCACACGATATTTCAGCACCCGCCGGAATGATCGGAGCTTCAAACTTCTTTGAACTGGCAGTAGCTGTCGCAATTGCACTTTTCGGTACATCATCTCCTGCCTCCCTTGCCACTACCGTAGGCGTTTTAACAGAAGTTCCGGTAATGCTTCTTCTTGTTAAAATAGCAAATAGTACGAAGCATTGGTTTTCAAAACCGGAAGAAAATAAAATTTGAAATTAATAATTAAGATAAAATTTGAATTTAATAATTAGGATAAAATTTGAAATTAATAATTAGGAATTAAAATTTTAAAAGGGAGAAAACTTTAATGAAAGTTTTATTTGTTTGTGTTCATAATTCCGCCAGAAGTCAGATGGCCGAAGCCTTTTTAAATCGTTTGGGAAAAGGTGTTTCAGCAGAGAGTGCCGGTCTTGAGCCCGGAGTTTTAAATCCGCTTGCAGTAAATGTAATGTCTGAAATCGGATATGACATTTCAAATAACAAAGTAAAAGATATCCGGTCTCTTTATGAAGCAAAGCGAGAATATGACATCGTTATAACCGTATGTGATCCGCAGGTAGCCGAAAAATGTCCTTTTTTTCCGTCACAAAAACTTTCCCTAAATTGGAACTTTAAGGACCCTTCAAAATTAACCGGAAGTTATGAAGAAAAACTTAACGAAACACGTGCGATACGCGATGAAATAAAACAACGAATCGAAGAATTTATACGTGTTTTTAATTTCTATTAATTATAAAAAAACGATTTTATTTTTTTTGTTTTATATTTTCTATTTATTTTTCGTTTAATTTATTTCTGTTTTTACGTCTTTTTATTTTCAATTAATTCGTTTCGTGCCGTATTTACAATTCTTCGAATAAGTATTTTCTTTTTTCCTATTGGAGACATATTTGGGAAATTTTCTACAGCATATTCATAAATTTCCATTTCCGACATCGTTTCAAGTTTATATTGAAGTTCAACTATTTTCTTTTCTTCCGGACTCATATTACTACTCATATTATCTCCTCAGTTTAACCTTTAATTTTTAATCTTTTTAATTTTTAATCTTCAATTTTTATCTTTAATTTTTAATCTTCAATTTTAATCTTTAATTTTTAATCTTTAATTTTTTAATTTTATGTTTTTATAAAAATGTAATTCGTTTTAATATTAAATAAGTTTAAAGTATTATAAATATATTCATTTTATTTTTTAATCTTTCTTATTTTTTCGTTTTTTAAGCATATTCTTATTTATTCTGTTTTTTAAGGAGCTCCTTTTTTACTATTCTTTCGGTGTCTTCTGCTATCATAAGTTCTTCGTTTGTCGGAATCACTAATGTTTTTACTTTTGAATCGTCTGCGGAAATGTCAGCTTCAACGCCGTGAACCTGGTTTTTCTCGTCATCGATTTTTATTCCTATATATTCGAGGCCTTCCACCATCTTTTTTCTCATTCTGGCGCTGTTTTCTCCGATTCCGGCAGTAAACACCAAAACATCGATTCCTCCTAATGATGCGGAATATTGTCCTATATATAATCGAACACGGTATGCAAAAGTATCGTATGCTCTTTTGGCACGTTCGTTTCCTTCGTCCATTGCTTTTTCGATATCTCTAATGTCGTTACTGATTCCGGAAATTGCCAAAAGACCGGATTTTTTATTTAAAATTTCGGTAACTTCCGTTGCGGTTATATTTTCATTTTCGGCAATGTAACTTACGATTGCCGGATCTATGTTTCCTGATCTGCTTCCCATAACAAGTCCGGCCAACGGTGTAAATCCCATTGACGTGTCAATCGATTTTCCGTTTTTTATAGCAGTTACACTTGCTCCGTTTCCTAAATGACATGTGATAATTTTTAATTCTTCTATCGGTTTTCCGATCATTTCCGCAGCACGCCTTGCCACGTATTTGTGCGAGGTTCCGTGAAATCCGTATTTTCTAACTTTATGTTTATCATAATATTCATAAGGAATCGCATACATATACGCCATCGGCGGCATAGTTTGGTGAAATGCGGTGTCAAAGACGGCCACTTGCGGTTTTCCGGGCATTAATTCTTCACAGCCTTCTATCGCCATTAAGTGCGACGGATTGTGAAGCGGGGCTAATTTCGCACATTCGGCAATATGCTCTTTTACGGTTTCATCAATCAGTACGGCATCTGTGAAATATTCTCCGCCGTGTACGATTCTGTGTCCTATCGCATCAATTTCGTCAAGACTTTTAATCGGTGCCGGTTCCGTATATATTATAGTTTCCAAAACTCTCTCCAACGCTTGTCTGTGTGTTCCCATTTCACATTCAATTAATATTTCATCTTCCTCTACAACGTGTTTTAGGAACGGACCTTCAATTCCTATTCTTTCACAAAGACCTTTTGCAAGAACATAGTCTTTTTCCGTATCTATCAATTGATATCTCAAAGATGAACTTCCCGTATTTATAACTAAAACTTTCATTCTATAACCCCTTGTTTTACATAATTGCGATTTGTTTTTTATTCTTATTTTGTTTTTTGATCATTTTGAGCTTGAACGCATGTAATCGCAATTACTCCGATTATATCGTCTACGCTGCACCCTCTCGATAAATCGTTTACAGGCTTTGCAATTCCCTGTGTTAACGGTCCGTATGCATCGGCTTTTGCCAATCTTTCTGTAAGTTTGTATGCAATATTTCCTGAATTCAAATCGGGGAATATCAATACGTTTGCCGCCCCTTCAATCGGGCTGTCAGGTGCTTTAGATGCGGCAATTTCAGGAACTATTGCAGCGTCAACTTGAAGTTCCCCGTCAAGTTTTATGTCAGGACGCTTTTCTTTTGCAATTCTCGTTGCTTCTACGACTTTTTCGGTTAATTCACTTCTTGCACTTCCGTGTGACGAATACGAAAGCATTCCGACTTTAGGCTCGGCTCCCACCAAGTTTTTAAAAGATTTTGCAGAAGCAATTGCAATTTCCGAAAGTTCGTCGGCATTCGGATTGTCGTTTAATCCCGAATCGGCATATATAAACACACCGTTTTCGCCGTATTCAGAATCCGGAACCACCATTACGAAAAATGCGGAAACAAGTTTCGTATTCGGTGCCGTTTTTAATATTTGAAGCGAAGGTCTTAAAACATCGGAAGTCGAATTTGCGGCACCTGCAACCATTCCGTCGGCAAGCCCTTCTTTTACCATCATGACACCAAAATATAATTCCTGTTTAACAGTTTCGGCGGCGGACTCTTTTGTTACGTTTTTGTGTTTTCTCAATTCGTAAAATGAATCCGCAAATCGGTCGTTGTATTCGGAATTTTTAGGATTTATTATTTTTATTCCTGAAATATCAATTCCTTTGTTTTTTAATTCTTCCGGATCCCCTAAAAGTATTATATCCGCAATATTCATTTCTTTTGCTTTTACAGCGGCTTTTAATATTCTTTCGTCCGACCCCTCGGGAAGAACAATAGTTTTTTTGTCATTTAAAGCCCTTTTAATAATATTCTTCAAAAATTCGCTCATGTTATCTTTCCTAAAATTTACAAAATATTTCAGAAACAAAAACCTAAAAATATAGGATATCAAAACAATATTGTACGAAAAATGTAATGATCATATATTACAATTACG
Organism: Candidatus Methanofrustulum fimipullorum; assembly: GCA_012518265.1. GTDB lineage: Archaea > Halobacteriota > Methanosarcinia > Methanosarcinales > Methanosarcinaceae > Methanofrustulum > Methanofrustulum fimipullorum. The sequence goes on from JAAYST010000029.1 coordinate 4,961, forward strand.
GCCATTTTGAATAAAAAATCCGTCATTTGTCGAAAAGATAAATAAAAAAGTCGATTTTTTTTTAATTAAAAAAATAGTCTTATTTGTATTAATTTATAGACTTTTTTGTATTTTTTGTATTTTTTATTGTATTAATTTTTAGACTTTTTACAGATTTCAAATATGTTTATAACTGTTAAAGCAATTATTTTATTTTATTATGAACAGTTCTGAAATTTCTTCAAGTTTGGAATCATTTGTAAGTGAATCTCCGTATTCACTTGATAAAATTGTAGGTTCTCTTTATTATTTAACAAACACGCCCGGGGTTGGCGGTGTTTTGAGAGAGAATACAACAGATTTTATTGTACGTGAAATTTCTGATTTTAAAATTGGAACATCCGGAAAATATTTAATTGCGGAATTGACAAAAGACAATTGGGATACTCATCATTTTATGAAAATGTTGTCGAGAAAACTTGGAATAAGCCACAAGAGAATTAGTTTTGCAGGAACTAAAGACAAGCGCGCAATTACGACGCAACTGATGAGTATTTACGATGTGGATTCAAGCGCCGTTGAAGATTTGGTTTTAAAAGATATCGAAATTAAAGTTTTGGGTCGTTCTCAAAATTCAATTGGCCTTGGTGACTTAAAAGGAAACGAATTTGAAATCAACGTTCGAAATTTAAATTGTGATTTTGATTCCGCAAAAGAAATTTCCGAGAAAACTACTTCCCAAATTATTGAAAACGGAGGCGTTCCGAATTTTTTCGGAATTCAAAGATTTGGCGCAAAGCGCCCGATTACTCACAAGGTCGGAAAAGATATTCTTTTAGGAAATATGCATGATGCCGTATTTCGTTATATTTGCGAACTCGGAGAATATGAAAACTCAGAAGTAAACGATGCCCGGGAATTCATAACAAACACGGGAAATTTAAAAGAAGGAATTACGAAATTCCCGAGCTATTCAAGACACGAAAAAGCTTTGATCAGTCACATTATATCAAATCCGGGCGATTATACGGGTGCTTTTAAATGTCTTCCTAAAAATCTCTATTTAATGTTTGTTCATGCGTATCAATCTCAAATATTCAACAAAATTATATCCGAGCGTATAAAACAAAATATTCCTTTAAACGAAGCGGTTTTAGGTGACATTGTATGTTACAGAACTAAAGATAACATTCCCGATCCGGAAACATTGGAACGAGTGTCAGATAGAAATATATCGGGAATAAATAATTTGATTAAAAGAAACCGAGCTTTTGTAACAGCACCGCTTTTCGGATATGACACACCGCTTGCAAAAGGAATTCCGGGAGAAATAGAATCAAAAATATTGGAAGCGGAAAACATTTCAGCCGATATGTTTCATGTTCCTCATTTCCCTGAAGTTGCATCGTCCGGATTGAGAAAAGAAATTCTTTTAAACGTAAATCCGAATTGCAAAGTCGAAACAGAAAACAACAATGAAAACAACAGTGAAAACGATACAGAAAACGATATTATATATTTGAATTTAAAATTCTCGCTTCCGAAAGGAAGTTATGCAACAACCGTTTTAAGAGAATATATGAAAACGAATCCTTTATTTATGTGATAGTTTATTTTTGTTTATTATTATTCATTTATTATTCATTTATTATTCATTTATTTTTATTTTTTATTTATTTGTTTTAATTTGGACAGTTTTTGGTGATTTTAATGAAACATATTATGGAGCTTGTAGGTAAAACTCGTGTGACTGTTGTAGATGGAAAAGTAGTTTCGGTTGAAGATCCGGTTTTGGAGTGGTGTCCTATTTTTGCAAAATACAGAGATATTCAAAAGATTACTCCTGAAGAAGTCAAGAAAAACATAGAATTCAGGATAAAAGACTTCGGCCTTTTTACTAAAAACCGCAAACTTGACGGTTTCGACGATTTTGTATCTTTCGGTGCATCGGAAGTTATGTATACCGGACTTGAGCACGGTTTGCTTGATACAACAGTAACAGTTTGTGACGGTGCAGGCACAGTTGTCACATCAAATCCGGAACTCGTTCAAGGAATGGGCGGCAGAATGTCCGGTCTTGTATATACCGAGCCGATTGTAGAGACGATAAACGCAATCGAAGAGAGAGACGGTTATGTCGTAGATAAAGAAACTGCAAAAATTGATCCTAAAAGCGGTTTAAAATACGCAATTGACGCAGGCTTTAATAAAATTGCGGTAACCGTTTCGAAAGCAGAAGATTTAATTGAATTTAGAAATCTGGCAAAAGAAAAGATTGTAGATTTAATTTTAATCGGCGTTCACACAACCGGAATTACACAAAAAGAAGCAAAATTATTTGAGGAATATTCCGACATATGCACGCTTTGCGCATCTTCTACTTTAAGGGAAACAAAACCTCTTCTCCAAGTCGGATCGGCAGTTCCGCTCGTTGCGTATACACAAGCCGGAAAAGAACTTTTGCTCGAACGTGCAAAATACGTTAAAGCGCCGCTTATGGTAACAGGGTCAAAACTTCCGTTCCTTCCCGAAGAAAAACAACCCTACACGATGTCATAATTCTATAAATTTTAATGTCATAAGTCTATAAATTTTATAATGTCGGATACGTTTCACGTTTTTTTGTCAAAAAAGAAAAACCGGAATCCGGTTTTTCTTTTTAAGAATAAAACTTAGCAGCCGTTTAAATCCTAAAATTTGAAAAATTGGGTGTTCCGTTAAAATCCTAAAAAGTGCCGCGCCGCAACAAAAAAACGGGTTCTTGGGATTTTCCTAAAAATGAGAAGCCGAATGCGGATTTTTTTTTAAAAACGAATAAAGCTTAGCAACTCTTAAAACCTTAAAAATGAATAAAACGAGGCAACCGTTTAAATCTTAAAAACGAATAAAACTAAGCAACCGTTTAAATCTTAAAATTTAAAAAATTGTGGCGTCCGTTAAAATCCTAAAAAGCGCCGTGCCGCAAAAAGAAGCGAAATTCGTTTTTTTTGTCAAAAAAAGAAAAACCGGATTCCGGTTTTTCTTTTAAAGAATAAAACGAGGCAACCGTTAAAATCTTAAAGAGAATGAAACGGAAAAACGAAATTAGGCCACCGACGCTGAAACCTTAAAGGAAAAGAATAAAACGTAAAAACAAAATTAGGCCACCGACGCTGAAACCTTAAAGGAAAAGAGTAATACGTAAAAACTAAATTAGGCCACCGACGCCGAAACCTTACGGGAAAAGAATAAAACGTTGAAACAAAATTAGGCCACGGACGCTGAAACCTTACGGGAAAAGAATAATACGTAAAAACTAAATTAGGCCACCGACGCTGAAACCTTAAAGGAAAAGAATAAAACGAAAACGTAAAAACGAAAAAGTGAAAATTAAAAAAGTATGATGGGATAGCGCGGATTTGAACCGCAGTCCGAACGTCCCGAACGTCCGAGGATGGACCAGGCTACCCTACTACCCCACGTTGATAAATTTTAACTTTTAATTATTTACTTTTTCTATATATATTTTTACATTTATTGATATTTTTTACATTTCATTCTTTTTTTGTTTTTTTTGCGGTCCCCGCAAAAAAACATGGGATAATGCGGATTTGAACCGCAGTCCAAGCGTCCCAAACGCTCGAGGATGGACCAGGCTACCCTATTACCCCTCAGAATGATTTTATCGAGTATGAAACAATTATACGATTTTTATCGTTTTTTTATCGTTTTCATAACCGATTCAGCATCCTAAACAGGTGTTCCTTATAAATAAATGTTTCGTCATTTTTTGTACTTTTTTATCGATTACTGTTTTTTTTTATTTTTTTTATTATTATCTGTTGTTTTTATTTCCATCTTTCATAACTTTCATTTTCAATTCCCATTAAATCGAGTACTCTTCCGGCCATGAAATTATATAAATCATCGATTGATTTCGGTTTGTTATAAAATCCGGGGGATGCGGGAAGAATTATTGCACCCGCTCTTGAAGCTCTCAACATGTTTTCTATATGAATTTCGTTTATCGGTGTTTCTCTGACCATTAAAATTACTTTTCTTTTTTCTTTTAAACAAACGTCGGCGGCTCTTGAAACTAAATCGTCGGAAATTCCCGATGCAATCAATCCGAGCGTTTTCATAGTGCAGGGCGCAATTACAATTCCGCATGTTTTGTAAGATCCGCTTGCAATTTTTGCAGTAAAATCTTTTTCGTCATAAACGAAATCGGCTAAACTTTCTATATATTCAATTGAAACTTCAGTTTCAATGGGTATAACCGTTTTTGCCGCATTTGTCAAAACAAGATGAATCTTTATATCGGTTGCGTTTAATATCTCAAGAAGACGAATTCCATAATAAACTCCGGATGCACCTGTAATTGCTATTATGATTTCACGATTTTCGTGTTTTTCCGGATTCTCTCGATTTCCTTGTTTTTCCGGTTTTTCATGATTTTTATTTTTTTCCGGATTTTCTTGATTTTCAAGATTTTTATGTTTTCCACGATTTTTATGAATTTTATTCATTTGTAATTATCCTTTGCGTTTTTATATCGAATTCATATATTTTATTATTTCGTATATTTTTTCATTCATATAGTTTTCATCGATTTTGTCCCAAATTTCAAAAAACTTGTTCATCAATTCTTCGATATCCTGCTTTTTATCGTTTTGTATTTTTTCAGTAAAAGTTTGCAGGTTTTTCATATCTTCTTTATTTTCAGTTTTCATATCTTTAATAATCAAATTCCCAACGGAAATGTCTTGTATATCTCCTAAAATCGTTTGAAGCGTTTTAAAGTCGTTTTCCATTTCTTTTCCGACAGGTCCTACTATATCGTTAAAAAATTCCAAAGTGTATCTCATATTTTTGCATTCGATTCTGAGCCTGTGAAATGTATTAAGATTAACTTCTTTTCCGAAAAGCCATTCGTTATACGCTGTGATATTTGAAGCCCTTTTTGAAATAATTATCGGAATTACGTCTTTTATTCGTGAAGCAAAAACGTCTCCTTTTTTATTTCTGACATAGCGACCTATATATTTTCCGTTTTCCAAATCCTTTTTAAAATCGTGAATTATGTCTTGATATTCTTTTGCATGCAAAACTTGTTGCATTTTCAATATTTCACTGTCTTTTTTAATTTGAAGAAGTTCAAAAAATTCTTGTGTCGATTCGTCCGATTCTTCTTCATTTGTATAATTTATCGTATTTTCTTTTAAAACGTCTAAATCTCTTACAAAACCGGTTGACGAAACAATTCTCCTAAATCCGTCCGAATATTTTTTTGTCCAATCTTCGTTTAAATAATCATGAAATACGGTAAATACTCCTCTGATTTTTCTAATCGCAACTCGCATATCGTGGACCGCATCCGGATCTTCTCCTTTTGAAGCCGTTTCATATTTATTTAAAACAATTTCTATTTGATTTAATAAAATTTTCGAAGCAGCTGTTTCAATATAATCGTCCGGTTTAATTTTCGCAAAATCTTTGTCTTTCAAATCTAAAATTTCGTCTGTAGTTTTATCAGATTTTTTTATTTTTATAGGAATTGAAAAAACTTCATTTATAAGCGGCGATTCATATATTTCATAATTCTTTATTTCGTATTCGTTTATTTTATATTCGTTCATTTTGTATTCATTTATTTCAGAATTAAATTCTTCTGCACCGTATTCGTTTGTCGTATACGAAATTTCAATTAAATTTTCGGTAACGGAAATTTCATTTACGTCGTATAAATTTTCTTTTAAATATTGAGAAATTTCAAAAACGGCGGAAAGATTTATTATGTCAGTTTGTTCTTTGGGCGACAAATGAATTTGTGCACATTTTCTTTTTAATATTTTTTTGATCGTTTTGTGCACATATTCTTTTTTCTTTAATTCGCTTTTCTTTCCGTATTTTTTAAAATCAAGTGAATTTAATATTTCAAATATAATTTCGATTTTTAAAAAATCTTTTTGTGACAAATCTTCCGGCGCATGAATTAAAAATATTTCTTTTGTAAATTGAAGAGCACATTTAGATAAAAACCTCTGCTCGATATTTGAAATTTCATACGCTTTTTTCAATAAGAGTTTATTTTCCGAATCATTAAGCAAAAGTAAAGGAGAAAACCCGTCATAAATTTTAGATATATTTTCAATAATATCTTTTTTATGATTTGCGGTAACTCCATACATTTCAACGATTTCGTCAAACGTACTTTTTATATTTTCATTCTCTTTTTTCGAATAAGTGTGAAAATCGTGAAACGGTTTAAAACCCGAATCAATGCAATTGACTATAGGAAATATGGAAGTTCCGTATTTTAAAAAATCATTTTTTATATTTTTAATAAAACCCGGAGAAATATTAAAAAAGTTTGAAACGGACTCAAGATTTTCACCCGAATCAAGCTTAAGCAAAATATCGGACTTTCTTATAATTGTACTGCAGCATTTGCTTGTCTCTGTTTTATCGACATCTGTTTTGCCGATATCTGTTTTATCGATATCAGTTTTTTCGATATTTGTTTTTTCGACATCTGTTTTGCCGATATCTGTTTTATCAATATCAGTTTTGTCTATATTTGTTTTATCGATATTTGTTTTTTCGACATCTGTTTTTTCGACATCTGTTTTGTCTATATTTGTTTTATCGATATTAGTTTTTTCGACATCTGTTTTGTCTATATTTGTTTTTTCGATATTTGTTTTATCGACATCTGTTTTTTCGATATTTGTTTTATCGACATTTGTTTTTTCGATATTTGTTTTTTCGATATTTGTTTTTTCGATATTTGTTTTATCGACATTTGTTTTTTCGATATTTGTTTTTTCGATATCTGTTCTGTCGATATTTGTTTTATCGATATTTGTTTTTTCGATATTTGTTTTTTCGATATTTGTTTTATCGATATCTTTCGAATTAACGATATTTTTTAAAATTATTTTTTCTTCTAGACTCAAAAACGAATCCGGATTGTCGTTTTCTTTAAGTTTGTTTTCGAGACATTTTTCATATTTCGATGCTTTTTCAATTTCCAATCCTTCTTTTAAAAAGCTGTCGTTTTCGATTTTTTCTCCGATTTCTTTTAACAATTTTTTTAAATCTTTTTTGTTGTCGGATACAAATTCAATTTCCGCTTCTTCAAACGAAAAGTCGTCGCATTTTACATAATCAACAGATAAAGCAGCAACTTTCTCTCCCTCGTTTATGATATCTCTGAAATATCTTTTCTGTGACATTTCAAGTACAACTTTCATTTCGGAATTTAGGATTTCTTTTAATACATTTTCAATTTCAGTTCCTTTTAAACTCAAAATCGAATCGGAATTCGTTTTTTCAATATATTCTTTTCTTATATGTTTGTTTTTAGAAACTTTCGACTTTTTCTTAAGTGTCCAAACATATTCAGAAACGCCCTTTTCTTTTCGGCATCTTAAATAACAACCGTCAGAAAAAAGCCCGAAACTTTCAGTATCTAAAAACGTATCCTCAAATTCAACCCAACGACCCAAAGAAATTAAAAAAGGCCCGATTTCGTTACTTTTCAAAAACAAATCGGCGGCATATTGATTTTTTATACCGTATTTTACTTCAGTTTCTATATGCATTTTATCATTCCCGGAAATTTATTTTATTCCCAAGTGTGTTGGTGTGTCATCATCCACAATTGGGAATCAAGCGGTTCTTCTCCTTCTTTTACTACGGGGTCTACGTAAGTTCCGTCGGGAAGCCCTATTCTTGCTCTGACATTATCTTTTATATGTATATCCAAAATATTCTCTTTAATCTTTTTCAAATATTCCGCATTTACGGGAAACAGCGCTTCAACTCTTCTGTCCAAATTTCTTTCCATTAAGTCCGCACTTCCCAAATACAGCTCTTCGTCTCCGTTGTTGTAGAAATAATAGGCTCTTGTGTGTTCCAAAAACCTTCCGACGATTGAAGTTAGCCTTATATTTTCGCTAAGTCCCGGAACTCCCGGTCTTAAACAACACATTCCTCTTACTTGAAGTTCGATTTTGACACCCGCCTGCGATGCTTTGTAAAGCTCGTCAATACACTCGATGTCTATCAAAGAATTCATTTTGAAAATCAAATACCCGTTATTATATTTCTTGTGATTTTCGACTTCTCTTCTGATTTTTGAAATCATTTGTTCTCTCAATTTTAAAGGAGCTACAAGCAGTTTTTTGTAATTGTTAATTCTTGCATTTCCTGTCAAACTGTTAAAGAGGTCAACGGCATCCTCTCCTATTTCAGGATCCGCAGTAAAATATTCAAAGTCTGTGTATATTTTTGCAGTAACCGCATTGTAATTTCCAGTACTCATGTGAACGTACGGTACGATACCCTCGTTTTCTCGTCTTAAAACCATACAAAGTTTTGCATGAGTTTTAAGGTTGTGTACTCCGTAAATTACGTGGATATTTTCGTATTCCAATTCTTTTGCTTTTGCAATATTGCGTTCTTCATCAAACCTGGCTTTTAATTCTATAAGTACAACTACTTGCTTTCCGTTGTCTGCAGCCATTTTTAAATATTCTATTATTTTTGAATATTTATCTACTCTGTATAATGCAATTTTTATTGAAATCGTATCCGGGTCTTCCGATGCTGATCTCACAAAATCCAATAAAGATTCAAAACTGTCGTACGGCCTGTATATAAAAACATCACTTTTCTTTATTTTTTCAAAAATAGAAGACGTTTTTTTAAGTTTTGAAAGATATTCTTTTTTAACTGGTGTAAAAGATTCGTATTTTAATTCGGGAATGTCTATGTCATACAATTCATCGATTGCTGAGAGTCCGAGCGGCGATGAAAGTGATTCTACTTGTGATGAATTCAATTTTAAATTTTCAAGCAATATATTTAATACTTTTTCAGACATTTTGTCGTTGATTTCAATTCTAAGAGGTGACCCGAAATAATTGGTTCCCGACTTTTTCTCAATAGTCTTTAATAAATTCAAATCACCATCTTCATCTATATCGACGTCCCCATCACGTGTAATTCTGAACGGATGAACTTCTTTTATTTTTTGTCCTGGAAAAAGTTGATTTAAGTTTTCCATAACCAAATCTTCAATCCATATAAATTCATGTTTTTTTGATTCATGCTTTACAAATATTTCTTCTTTTGCCTGCCCGATTTTTTCAATATCTTCTTTGATCGGCACCAAAACCAATCTTTTTACGTTTCCTGGAACTTTTACTCGAACGAACACTTCATAGTGATATATGTCTTCCAAAATTACCGCAAGATTTATACTTTGATTTGTAATATATGGAAACGGATGACTTGAATCAAACGCAAGAGGCGTTAATTGCGGAAATATCATTTTTGAAAAATAATTATCCAAATATCTTTTTTGAAAATCTTTTAAATTTTTATAACTTTTAATGTGAATATCGTTTTTTTCAAGCTCAGGCAAAATAACTCTCGTCCAACAATCTTCCATATTGTAAAGAGCATGCTCCAATTCGCAATATAAATTTTTCATATCTTTATATGCTTCATTTCCCGTCTCCGTACTCATTCCGGCTTCCAGAACTTTGTCATGTACGACCGGAATTTTCACCATATAAAATTCATCCAAATTGCTTGCAAAAATAGACAAAAATCTGACACGCTCAAGCAACGGATTATTTTCGTTATATGCTTCATCAATTACTCGATTATTAAATGCAAGCCAACTAATTTCCTTGTTTATATATGGATTTTTTATATGATTTTCATTTGTATCTGACATATTTTCACGCAATTTTATTTATTATAATAATTACATTTGTTATTATTTCATAAATAGTAGTAGTAATAGAATATATGTATAAATAATAGATGTAATGAATCTACTTAATGAATCCACGTAATGAATACATGCATTAACTATAACAGTATAGTAGTAAAAGAATATATATTATTAAAAACTCTCCCAAATTCTTTTTATAATAGTTATATTTTGCTTTTTTTATCGTTAGTTAATATAGATTATCTATATTCTATATATTTTTCACATATTTCACATATTTTATATTTTTTATGTTTTTTTATGTTTTTATATCTTTTATGTTTTTTATGTTTTTATATCTTTTATGTTTTTTATGTTTTTATATCTTTTATGTTTTTTATATTTTTTATGTTTTTTTATTTTTATGTTTTTTAATATTTTATCTGTTTCTATATTTTTAAACGATTAAATAATTTTGAACGTTATATTTATTACAAACAAGTGACTTATTTATAACAAAATACTTTGTTTTCAGTATTATAAAATCTTATAAATCTTATAATTATCAAATAAGTGTGTTAAATGATGCCTGAATTTATAAATGTAAGCGGCGGTCCTACGAAACCGGAAGCTTTGGCAGTTTCTCTCTTTAAACTCAATGCGAAAGCGGGAGATGTATTTGCCGATGTAGGTTGCGGAACCGGTCTTGTTTCAATAGAACTTTCTAAAATTGTACCGGATTTGAAAATAATTGCAATAGATGCACGAGAAGAAGCAATAAATGCAACGACTCAAAATTTTAAATCGTTTAATATAAAAAACAGCCAAATTATATTGGGAGAGTCGTCTTCCGTTATAAATAATTTGGAAAAAATAGATTGTGCGTTTGTAGGCGGGACAAAGAATATTACAGAAGTTTTAAACAGTCTTTTTAAATGCAAAGCCCGCTCAATCGTTGTAAACGCAGTTAGAATTGAAACTGTAGTTTGCGTGATAAATCATATGAAAAAACTCGGAATTTACGACGAAACGGTATTGCTTTCCGCTTCAAGAGGTTATGATTTGATGGGCGAGACGATGTTTAAACCCGAAAATCCTGTATTTATAATATGCGGAAGTAGAAAAGAAAAAGAAGTGTAATCCGCTTTTTTTTTAAAAAGACAAAAAGAGTTATTCGCTTTTTTTAAAGGAGAAAAAGAGTAATTCGCTATTAATTTTTATAAATTTTATTAAATAATTTGAAAAATTATTTAATAAAATTTAAATAAAAATTAAAAAAATTGTTTTTATATTATTTTATATTTGTATTTAATATCTTTTTAGCTTTTTTTAGCTTTGCTTTCTTTGTTTTTACCGTAGTAATATCCGAAGAAGAAGAATATTATCGCAGCTCCTATGACTCCCTGGAGACAGAACAGCAAGCTTTCAATTTCGCCGCTCGGCGGTTCAAATGTCGGAATCCATGTAAGTGCTTCGACCGGTTCATAATCCGGATTCAGTTCTGAGACGGCATCTTCTGCAGCTCCGTCGGCTCCTCCATATTCATAATCTCCCGTATTGGATTGGTATAGGAAAACACCGGCCATAATTACGATTGCGGCAATAAGGATTATTTCAAGAGTATATTTTTTCATTACCTTTCACCTCTTTATTTGGTTTAACTATACTTTCAAGCTGTTCTTCGGTGATTGCTCCTAATTTTACAAGCAGATCCCCTCTTGATTTTGCAATATATTTGAATGCAACTGCAATTATCAATCCTTCAATAATAGCAAGAGGTAATTGTGTTGTAGCAAATATACCTAAAAATGCGATACTGTAATTTATGAATGTGTCCATAAATACTCCGCCAAATCCGCCGGCAAATGCATATGCTTGTGCTGATGCCAATTGGATTGAAGTCAATACGTATGTTGCAAAGTCGGCAACAAACGCTGCAATAAATACGTTTACGTAAACGTTGATTTTCGTTTTCTTAAGTACGATGTATAAAATCCATGCCAAAAGCGGTCCGAAGAATCCCATTGAAAACGTATTTGCTCCAAGCGTTGTAATTCCGCCGTGTGCTAAAAGAAGTGCTTGAAATACAAGGACTATGAATCCTAAAACAGTTGTAATTAAAGGTCCGAATAATATTGCGGCAAGTCCGGTTCCTGTCGGATGTGAACAACTTCCGCTTACAGACGGCAATTTTAAAGATGATAAAACAAAAATAAATGCACCCGCAACAGCCAAAAGTGCTAAATATTCTCTGTTTTCTTTAACTTTTTTATTGAGTTGGTAAATTCCGGCAATAATTATTATTAAAGATAAAACAGTCCAAATTTCCCACCATGGCCCGGGTAACATACCTTCCATTATGTGCATAATTTAAAACTCCATTAATTCGTTTTTATAAATACTACAATAAATTAATACAAAAATAAATACAATAAATAAAAATTAAAACAAATATTGAACTCAAACATAGAATTATATATAAAAACAAATATAATATTTCATATAAAAGCAAATAATTTATTTCTAAAATTTCTAAATTTTAAGAATAATATTTTTATATTTAATATTGTTTGTTATATTTTGATGTTTTTTATCTACAATGTTATTACTATAAATAAAACTCATATTAACATTATTATATCTCAATATTATTCATAAAATTTATATGTAGTACAAGTTTATTATTTAATATAAAAAGTATTATTTGGGTTTCATATGTTTCCTTTTTGACTACTATTATGTTGATAATCAATATCCGTAGCCGAATTAATAAAAAAATTAATAGTTAAATTAATAGTAATTAATCGTTAAATTAACATTTTAATTAACTGTCTAAAAATAAAATCACATTTTGATTTATAGTTAAAAAAATAAAATAATTTTCAAATTAGCAATTAAGTTTTTATCGTTATATTTATTACAAACAAATACCTTATACAGTTTTTGTATTTTCTTATTTATGCAATTGTTACATTTATACATATTTCCTTTACTATTTTGTACAGTTGTATATTTCTTATTATAAAATTATTATTTTTAAAAAGGCAGGTTTTAATTTATGCTTTATGGAATTGGACTTGGTCCGGGTGATCCGGAATTGTTGACGGTTAAAGCCGTAAATATTATAAAAAAGAGCAGCAGAATTTATGTGCCGGGTGAAATGGCGGCCGATTTGGTAAAACAATATACGGACACCGTTCCGGAAATTCTCGATTTTCCGATGATTCGGGACAAAGACGAACTTGAAAAAATTTGGTTGAAAAACGCGGTTACGATTGCAAATCATGCAAAAGATAAAACAGTTGCATTTTGTTTAATCGGAGACCCGAATTTCTTTTCAACATTTACTCATCTCAAAAAAGTGTTAAAAGAAGTCGCTCCCGAAGTAGAAGTAAAAACAGTTCCGGGAATTAGTGCAATTACCTCGTGCGTTTCACAAATGGAAGAAGCGGTTGAAACGTCTTTTGAAGTTCATGACGGATCTGATGTCGGTTATATGATTCACCTGAAAGCCAGAAAACCTCAAGAAATTATAAAAAAGTTTGAAAAGGAAGGCTATAACGAATTTATATTCGCTGAAAAGCTTTTTTCGGACGATGAAGTTATAATTAAAGGAAAAGAAAATATTCCCGAAGAAGGACATTATTTCAGTATTGTTTATGCAAAAAAGTAACTGTGATAATTATGACTGAAAAACAAATTTATATTGTAGGTGCGGGTCCGGGTGACGAAAAATTAATTACCGTTCGCGGAAAAGAGTTGCTCGAACAGGCCGACCTTGTAATTTATGCGGGTTCTTTAGTTAACCCGAAAGTTTTGGAATATACAAAAGGCGAATGTATAGACAGCTACGGTTTAACTCTGGATGAAACAACGGAATTGATTGTAAATGCTGTAAATGACGGGAAATTCGTGGTCAGGCTGCAAAGCGGGGACCCGGCTCTTTACGGCTCTATAGTTGAACAGGTTGAAGAAATGAAAAAGTACGGAATAAAAGCCGTTCGAGTTCCGGGAGTTTCATCTGTTTTTGCGGTTGCAGCGGCACTTGAAACTCAATTTACGCTAAATAATGTTTCCGACTCTTTAATTATTACAAGGCCTGCCGGAACTACTCTTGACGTTGACCAAATAGAAGAATTTTCGGAAATGGGTGCAACTATGGCGATTTTTTTGGGCACTCAAAAAATCGAATCGATAATGGAACGTGTAAGATGTCCTAAAACAACGCCGGTTGCAGTCGTATACCATGCATCCTGGGACGATGAAAAAATAATTAGGGGAACTGTTGAAGACATATCCGAAAAAGTAAAAGAGGCAGGAATAAAAAGGTCGGCCATGATTATAATAGGAGACGTAGTTGACCCCGTAAATTATGAAAAGTCGTATTTGTACGGAGTAAAACAAGGTCCTCTTGACTGATTATCTTTATAGATTTTCATTTTCAGGTGTTTTTATGGACGATTTAAGGATTGCGGTTGTTACTTTTGAGAGAAATAAAGAAGTAGCTTTGACAGTTTCAAATCATTTAAACGGCGATATTATTCTTTACGAAAAAGGAATTTTCGGAAAGCTCATTGACACATACGATGTAATCGTTGCAATGTTTGCAACCGGAATTGCAATTCGTGAAATTGTTCCATATATTTCCGGGAAATGGAAAGACCCCGCCTTGGTTGTAGTCGATTCTGCTCTCAATTTTGCAATTCCCGTTTTGGGCGGACACCACGGCGGAAACGATGTTGCACGAAAGCTTTCCGATATCGGAGTGTTGCCGGTAATTACAACGGCAACCGAAGTTCACGACAAAATGTCGGTTGAAGGAATTGCAAAAAGGTTTAACTGCGATGTTGTAAATAAATACTCGACTATAGCGGTAAACAGCGCGCTTTTGGACGGAGATGTAAAAATCGTTTCTGTCAAAGGCCCTAAAATTGTAATAGTCGATGAAGACGTATCCGTTTTAGTCAGGAAAGAGAACAAAAAAGAAACTGAAAAAGAATATGAAAAAGAAAACAAAAACGAAAAAGAAAACGAAAGAGTCAGATACTTTTTACCGGATGAAGAAAAAGAAATTTTTTTAGATGACGATTTAAAGTTCTCAAAGAAAGAAATGTTATAATTTTTATAATTTAAAAATCTCAGACATAATTTAAATAGAAATAGTTATTAATTAGAAACCATATTCTTTATTATACTTATATTTGTTGCATAATTATTTAATTTTATTCAAATTTTATCATTTATTTTTTAATTTATTGGAAGTATTTTAGCAGGAATTTTTATGATAATGGGAATCGGGACACGCCGCGGGGTTGAAGAGTCTGAAGTTTTGAGTGCCATTTTTTCGGCTCTTAAAGATGCTTCTTTATCTTTGACTGATATCGAATGTTTTTCATCGTCTGAGTTAAAATCGGATGAAAGCGGTCTTTTGTCTGCGATTTGTCGTCTTGGATCTTCTATTTATTTTTTGCCGGACGATGCATTAAATGAATGTGATCCTGTTTCCCCGTCAAAAGCTTCCCGCTTCGGTTTAAAAGGAGTTGCCGAACCGGCGGCGCTTGCGCTTTCTAAAAACAAAAAAATTATATTTCCTAAAAAAGTTTATGGAAGGGTTACTATTGCAATTGCGGAATAATGATAAAAAAGTCGTAACGGAAAACGAAGCTGAAAATATAGCTAACGAAAAAACAAAAGGAAAAGGCAAGTTATATATTGTCGGAATTGGTCCGGGCTCAGTTGAACACCTGACGGTAAAAGCAAAAGATGTTATTTTAAACGCAGATTATGTTGTCGGAAACGATACTTATCTTGACCAAATTGAAAGTCTTTTGACAAATCAGGAAATTTACAGAAGCACGATGGGAAAAGAAGTCGACAGAGCAAAAGAAGCGGTTCGTTTAGCTGAAAATTATGTAACTGTAATGGTAAGCGGCGGCGATGCGAATGTTTACGGAATGGCCGGAATCGTTTTGGAAGTTGCCGAAAAAAACGAAATTTCAGTTGAAGTTGAAGTTTTGCCGGGTGTAACAGCAATGCTTGCCTCTGCAAGCGTTTTGGGCGCACCCGTTGTAATCGACTCGGCAACTATAAGTTTGAGCGATCTTTTAACACCATGGGAAGTTATTGAAAAAAGATTAAAGCTTGCAACGGAAGCAGGTTTTATAATTTCTCTTTACAATCCGAAAAGCAGACAAAGAAAATCGAATTTTGAAAATGCTATCGAAATTATTAAAAAGTACAGAGACGGATCCGTTCCCGTAGGACTTGTAAAAAACGCATTAAGACCTGAAGGACAGGAATATATCGTAACAACACTCGATGAAGTTTTGGAATACAACGACTGGGTCGATATGAGAACCGCAATTATTATTTGCAGCGAAGATTCAAGAGTTTGGGAAAGTGAATTCGGATCTAAAATCATTACTCCTAGAGGTTATCACAAAAAGTACGAGTACTGATTTCTAATTTAAATTTAATTTTTAAATTTAATTTTTAAATTTAATTTATATTTATGTTTTATATTTTTTTATATTTATGTTTAATTTAATTTGGGTGAATAAAAAATGACGATTGAGGATAAGAATGAAAAGTTCGGAACACTTGACGAACTTGTTGAAATGACTGTTGAAATTGATCCCGAGATTGTTGAAAGTTGTACAGATTACGGTGCAGGAACGGATGAAGCAAAAGCAATTTACATGAAGAGCAGAAAATATATTCAGGAAATTGTCGGAAATAAAACTCCTGAAGACAGAATCCGCCAACGCTGTGTAATTGCAACAGGCGATATAAGCGTTTCAGACATTATGCAATTTAGACACAATCCTATTGAAGCCGGAAAGGAAGCTATTTTGAACAATGCGCCGATTTTCGTTGATATCAATATGGTTAAAGCGGGAATTACAAAAGTAGGTCACAATTGCGAAATTATATGCATTTTAGATGAAGATAAAGACGCAAAAATCGCCAAAAAATACGGAATTACAAGAACGGCGGCAGGCTATTTGGCGGCCCGTGACAAACTCGACGGCGCAATAATTGCAATCGGAAACGCTCCTTCAGCCGCAATTACTATTTGCAGACTTATAGAAAAAGGTTTAAGACCCGCTCTCATAGTCGGGACTCCTGTCGGTTTTGTAAACGCGGCCGAATCAAAAGAAATGATTAGAAACTTGGAAGTTCCCGTTCCGTCGATTACATGTGTCGGAACACGAGGTGGCACGCCGATGGCAGTTGCTTGTGTAAATGAATTAATTTCAATTGCAAACGGCAGAACCGAATAAAGTTTATTCGCAAATTCATAGGACTTGCAAGGTTATCTCTTACAGATTTATTGCTTATAGATTTATTGCTTACAGATTTTCAATGCCTACAATTATTACAAGTTTTTCAAGGTTTAAAATGAAAGATCCTTTAAACAATTTTGAAATTCCCGAAAGTTGGCTTGAGCTTGCGCTTAAGCATTCCGATATTTCAAGAGAGGAACTTGAACGAAAGATCAAATCGGGCGTTTTAGTGATTTTAAGTGACGGAACTTCGTTAAAGCGCGGATATACTACCGGAACTACGATGGCGGCCGCTTCAAAAGCGGCCGTTTTATCTCTAAATCCCGATATTGAAATTTCAAATATTTCAGTTCCGACTCCTGCGGGACTTCGTGCCGAAATGCCGGTTCGTTATGCAAAATCGGGTTTTGCGGACGTTTTAAAAGTTGAAAACGACCACGAATCCGATATAACGCGTGGAGCTTCATTTTGTGCAAAGGCATCTTTCATTTCAAAAGAATCAGATGACGTTTCCGACAACGTATTTGAAGGTTTGTTTGAAATAGTAGGAGGCGTTGGTATCGGAGTAGTTCAAAGAGACGGTTTTGAAGTTCCTGTCGGTGAATATGCGATAAATCCGATGCCTACAAAACAAATAAATGAATCGGTATTGGAAGCAATCGATGAATTGAAAGAAGTTTTCGGGCATGACTTTTTAGATGACAAATACATAAGAGTCGAACTTTCGGTTCCTGACGGCCTTGATTTAAGTCGTAAAACTTTGAACGAAAGAATCGGAATCGTTGGCGGAATTTCAATTTTGGGTACTACCGGTTTTGTCGAGCCCTGGAACGATCATTTAGGGGAAATGAAAGACGATATCATAAGTACTTCAAAGCACGTCGTTTTAACGACGGGCAGACGCGGAATGGCACATTCCACAATGCTTTTCCCGGGATACGATGTTGTATTGGTCGGAAGCAGAATTACTGAAGGGATAAAATCGGCAACGGCGGCTGAAGAAATAATAGTTTGCGGACTTCCCGGACTCGTTTTAAAATGGGGGGACCCTGAAATGATGAAAGGAAGCGGATATGCAACAGTCGTTGAAATGATTGAACTTGACCCTGAAAACCCGAGACTTTATAAAGCGTTTGAAATGGCAATTCAAAGAGGAAACGGTGCCCGAATTGTTGTAATTAACAGAGACGGTCAAATCTTAAAAGATAGTAACGAATACACTTACAGTAACGGATATTCAATTTAATTTTGAAAATTTAAAAGTGATATTTATGATAATAGTCGGAGTCGGAGTCGGTCCGGGGATGCTTACCGAAGCAGCAATCGATGCAATTCAAAAAGCGCCTGTAGTTTACGGATCAGGTCGTGCGCTTGAAATTGCCAAAAAATACATAACCGGCAGAGTTGAAACCTTAAAAGAGTATAAAAACTTTCATTTGCTTCCAAAAGACGCGGTTTTGCTTTCAACCGGCGATCCGATGTTTTCCGGTCTAGGAAAATTTGCAGGCCCCGACGATATCGTAATTTCGGGTATTTCTTCATTTCAATACTCTTGTTCCAAACTTCACATAGATTTGGCAGGAATTTCTTTTATAACAGCTCACGGTCGAGACGATTTAAAAACACCCGAATCGGCTTTTATACGCGACATAAAATCCGGAAAAAACATATTTTTATTGCCCGATAAAAATTTCGGAATACCGCAAATAAGTGAAATTCTTTTAAAAGAAAATATAAACGCAACAATCTACAGTTTGGAAGAACTCGGATATCCCGAAGAAAAAATATTAAAAGGAACACCTAAAAATCCCCCAAAGCCTACATCGATTCTTTTTTCAGTTTTGGTAGAACTTAAATAATGAATTACATCGTAAATTTCATAAAACCCGAGCTTTGCTTTTCTCAATTTTTATAAATATCTCAAATTCGATTTTTTATTTCTTTTGCGGGAGCGCAAATTCGGGATTTTTCAGTCGCCCGTTTTCTCATTTTTCAATAAAACCCCATATTTCGTTTTTCTCAACATTAGAAAAACTTCAGATTCGTTTTTCTCAACATTTGAAAAACTTCACATTTCGTTTTTATTTCTCAAGGAAAAAAATAGACTTCCGTTTTTTTTTTGTTTTTAAAAGAAAAGGAGGTGCCGTTTTATTTTATGGCACGTTTATTTTTATATTTTTATTATTTTAAAAGTAAAAAAAGTAATTAGAATTCTTAGTAAAAATTGTGAGCTTCGCTCACAATTTTTATTTAAAACTTTTCAATTTTTCAAAATCCAAAGTTGCAAAATAATCGTCAACAGTTTCCGCTCTTCTTATTTCTACAACTTTTCCGTCAGGTCTTAACAACAATTCGGACGATTTCAATTTTCCATTGTAATTAAATCCCATCGCAAATCCGTGTGCACCGGTGTCGTGAATTACGATTATATCTTCTTTTTCTATTTCCGGAAGCATTCTGTCGATTGCAAATTTGTCGTTATTTTCACAAAGTGAACCGGTTACGTCGTATTTTTTGTCGTGAGATTTGTTTTCTTTTCCTAAAACGGTAATGTGGTGATATGCACCGTAAATTCCGGGTCTCATCAGGTTTGTCATGCATGAGTCGAGTCCCACGAAATTTTTATACGTTTTCTTAATGTGCCTTACTTTTGAAACAAGATAGCCGTAAGGGCCTGTAATTACTCTTCCGCATTCAAAATAAATATTCAAAGGAGCAATTCCATTTCCGATTAATATTTCGTCGTAGGCATCTTTTACGCCTTTTGCAATTTTTTTGTAAGAAACGCGTTCTTGGTCCGGCCTATATGGAATTCCGATTCCGCCGCCTAAGTTTACGAATTCGAATTTTATATCCAATTCTTTTGAAATGTCTCTTATGACTTCAAATAAAATTCTTGCAGTTTCAACAAAGTAATCTTCATTTAGTTCGTTTGAGGCAACCATTGTGTGAATTCCGAAACGCTTTACATCCTTTTCTTTTAAAATTTTGTAACCCTCAAACAGCTGCTCTCTTGTAAACCCGTATTTTGCTTCTTCGGGTTTTCCAATAAGTTCGTTTCCTGTTTTAAGAGGTCCCGGGTTGTATCTGAAACAAACGATTTCGGGGAGTCCTGCCACTTCTTCCAAAACGGGAATGTGGGTTATGTCATCCAAATTTATGTAAGCCCCCATCTCTTTTGCTTTTATGAATTCTTCGGGAGGCGTGTTGTTTGATGTAAACATAACGTCTTCGCCTGTAATTCCTGCTTTTTCAGACATTATCAATTCCGGCAAAGAACTGCAGTCGACTCCGAATCCCTCTTCATGCAATATTTTTAAAATATACGGATTCGGAAGCGCTTTTACTGCAAAAAATTCTTTAAAACCGTTTAAAATTGAAAACGCTTCTTTCATTTCTCGAGCATTTTTTATAATTGCAGCTTCGTCATAAATATGAAACGGAGTCGGATGTTCTTCAATAATCTCTTCAATTTGAGATTTCGTAAAAGGTAAATCTTTTGAAACCATATTAATCAAATCTTTAAACTTTCAATTTTTAATATTTTATTTTTAATATTTTATAATCTTTTTGTTAATTTTGTTAATGTAAATCGGTATTTTTCAATATAAAACTTGCAAGGTTTATCGAATCTTCTTTCGTTTTCATAATCGTGTCGGTTTTTAAAACTTTTACATTTGCTTCTTTTGCCGTTTTGAAATCTTTTTCACTCCACGTATTATCGAGCTCGTCTATTATAAACACATCGATTATTTCTTTATACATTTCAAAAACTGAAAACGAACACGGTTTTTTATTACATGCTTTCATAAATTTTCCGGCAGGTCCGCTAATCGGTGCATTCCCTAAAAACGGGCTTACCGAAACTACATATTTTTCCTTTAAAATGTCATAAATTCCGGGTACTTTTAAAATTGGCTAAATGCTTGAAATCGGATTGCTAGGTCCGATTATTACGCTTTCGTTTCTTTCAAATTCGGATTTCAATTCTTCAGAAATATGTACATTTTTAGAAAATTCAATATCTACAGATTTAACTTCCGGTTTTCCTCCATTCTGTATCCAAAACTTTTGAAAGTGCATGACTTCATCGTCTTTTGTTGTAATTATCGTTTGAACGGGGCTGTCCGTCATCGGAAAAACCGATGATTTAATTTTTAATTTATCCGCAATAATTTCTGTTGTTTCTGTAAGCGTTTTTCCGGAATTTATCAAATCTGTTCTCGCAATGCATACGGCACGGTCGATTTCGCTTAGCGGCAAAGTTTCATAAATTCCCAAACTTTTAAGCATTTCGTACGTCTTAAACGTGTCATTTGAAACTCCCCACCACTTTTTTTCATCCAAAAGACCAGATAAAAGATATAAAACGGTATCAATATCGGGTGTAACGAGAGTTCCCGATACAAATATGTCTTCCGCCGTATTTACAACAACGCTTATTTTTTCCTCGGAAACAATATCCATAAATCCGCGAATCAGTTTCGGCGTTCCGGTTCCGCCGGAAAGAATAATCAATAAATCACCATCTTAAAACCTTTCATAAATTATTCAATTTACTGTTTCCGATATGATATTCCGACATTATTTTCATTCCGGAGTTTTCATATGTTTTAAAAACAGTTCCTTTCAACTTTTCCAAAATATATTCCGGCGCCGTAAAATCGAAAGTAATAAAATCGCCGTAAATTACTTCTTCAACCACTCCCGTTTCATAAAATTCCGATAAAGCGGAAGCTCCGTATTGATTATTTGGAAGTCTTACGACTATAGTTCTCTGTTCGGGAAGTTGTGAAATAATCATTTTTTTCAAATCTTCAATTCCGATTTCTTCTTTTGCCGATATGAATATCGGATTTGCTATTAAATAATCGAGTTTCTTTAACTTGTATTGCCGTTCTCTTACCGAAACCGAGTCCGATTTATTTAAAACGGTTATAATATCTGATGCAGATTGTTCCCAAAGAATTTCATGGCTTACTTTGAGTTTGTTATATATCGTTTCTACAGGCTCGCTGAAATCTACAACGAGCAATATCAAATCCGAATAATAAATGCCGTCTAAAGTCGATTTGAACGCATCGACCATGAAGTGCGGCAAATCTTCAATAAATCCTACCGTATCTGTAATGAGAACTTTGTGATTGTCAATTTTAAGCAATCTGGTTTTAGGAATCAATGTCGTAAAAAGCATATCCTCTACTTCATTTTCTTCATCTACGAGCAAATTGAAAAGCGTGCTTTTTCCGGCATTTGTATATCCTGCAAGGGATACGAGCTGAAATCCTTTTTTCCTTCTGTAAGCTCTTCTGGATTCTTCTTCTATATCGGCCTTTTTCAATTCGTTTTTAATTCTCGAAATACGTCTCTTCAAATCGTATTCGTAAGAATCTTCATAATCTCCAAGACCCCCAAAACCCGCTTTTTCTTCTTTTTTCGATAAAGAAATTCGCATTTTTGCGCCCGGCAATTCGTAAGTCAAACGCGCCAATTCAACTTGAAGTTTAGACCTGTGAGTCGTAGCTCTCGTATCAAATATATCCAATATAAGATGAAATCTGTCGATAATACGAGCATTTGAGCCCGCCTCAAAACAAACTTTCGATAAATTGTAAACTTGAGAAGTTGAAAGAGAATCGTAAAATATAATTTCGTCAACTTGTTCATAAAATGCAATTTCTGCAAGCTCTTTTGCTTTTCCGTACCCGATATTGTATCTTGAATCAGGATATTTCGTCTGTTCAATCGTAAACGATATAATGTAGCCTGCGGCTTT
This sequence comes from Candidatus Methanofrustulum fimipullorum, assembly GCA_012518265.1. GTDB lineage: Archaea > Halobacteriota > Methanosarcinia > Methanosarcinales > Methanosarcinaceae > Methanofrustulum > Methanofrustulum fimipullorum. Next base: position 27,711 of record JAAYST010000029.1, read on the forward strand.
TGCCAAATCTTTAAATTCGTCTAATTTCGATTCGTTTTTTTCGTTCTCCGACGTCGGATCAAATCTTATAACGAGACCGACTTTTTTTCGATCCGAGAAATTATTATTATCGACCAATATTTCACCAAAAACATCTTATTTTTTTTGATTTTTTTCATTTTTTCTGATTTTTCTTTCAATTTTTTCCCATTCTTTTATAAGCAGCCTTCTGGTACTTAATGAAACATGATGTGCAATTTCGATTGCTCTTCTTTCTCCGATAGATTCCTGAAATTTCACATCTCTGAAAAACAGAGTTTTTAAATATTGTTCGTTTATATTGAACATATCTCCCTGTTCTATCACGATTACAGCGTCTTTGTTTTTTATAGTTTCAGCGGCGGTCTCTATCATTTTTACTACAGAAATAAGGTCCGGCGCTTTATCGGAACTAAATGTTTTCGTTCTGATTTCATGAACTTTATATATTCCTGTAGGTTCAATATCGATTAAAACGGCGGCGGCAACCATATAATACTCGCCGTTGTCTGATTTGTGGCGCCCTGAAATATCGACTGCAATTATCGGCTACATCTTTTTTTGATTTTTTATGCCATCACATTCTTATTCTTTCAATTTCAATAAATTCGGCTCCATTGCCCGAATCGTATACAAAAATAATATTTTTGCGAACGCTGTTCGCCAATCGAACGGCTCCCGACATTGATTGCATATTGAATTCAAAATCGGTTTGAATAACTCTTAAAAGAGCAAACGAGTGTGAAAGTTTATCGGGAGACGTGAAATTATTATATAATCTGAAATGCGTTCCGAATTTAAATCCTGTTTTGGGCAAAAAGTTTCTGTTTTTAAGCGTTTCATAGACGGAATATTTTTGCGAAAACTCGCTTTCAACTCTTGACGCATACTCTGTAAATTCTTCAAACGACATTTTTTTATTATTCAAATCTTCAATTTCCAAAATATCGTTTTTTGCCAAATAAAGCGCTTCCGTAAGCGACAGCTGCAATCTTTCTTCATCAAGGAAACGACCGAAGAAATAGTCTTTATACAATCTTTGCGACAAAGTTTTGTCCCACAAAATCACGCGCTCTTTTATAATTGTCGCTCGTTCCAGTTTTTTAACTTTTGGAAACTGTCTTATTACATTTCCGTAAAATTGTTCTTTAATATCGGGGTCCGATATTCTGTAAAATGTAATGTCACTTTCTTCGTCAACAACTGCCAAAATCAATTCTTTGTGAGTATTATTTGTGCTTTTCAGCTTTTTTACCAAATCCCTAAGCGGAAGAGAAATACGTTCGGAGTGAACGGTTACAAAGCTTTTGGCCGGCGATTTTCCCGGATGCGTACCTCGCGCATAAAGCCTTAAATCAACCGCAGACGATTGTATATAATATCCTCTTTCTCTCAAATCTTTATATACTATATATTTCAGCTCAAAATAATCTTCAATACTTGCGGCATATTCAAAAAAAGTTTCAAAGTCGAACAAACCCGACTTGTCCGGTTTTTCGATTTCGATTTTTTGCTTGTAAAGCAAAAAAGCGGCCTCAACATATCTTAAATAAAGACCGTCTTCTTTCGGCCTTCCGAAATATCCGTTATCATAAAGAAGCGGTACCGCCTCAACTCCTTCAATCACAAATTCATTTTTGACAAAAGCACACAAAATTATATCCTCACACTATTTCTATAATACGATTTGTCTATTAACAACGCTATTATATTGAATCCAACATATATATATTTAAAGCAATCGTTAAATAATGTAATATATAATTTTCTAAATATTTCTAAATTTTCTAAATTTTTCTAAATTTTCTAAATTTTCTCTAACAATTTCGGTGGTTTTTATGTTTCACGTTTCAAAATTTCAAGAATCCTTTAAAGACAATAGAGTGATTTGCCGTCTTTGTCCTCACAATTGTAAAATTTCCCCTGATAAATCGGGGATTTGCAAAGTTCGTATAAACAACAAAGGAGAGCTCTACTCTAAAATATACGGAACAATATCTTCCGCCGCAGTTGATCCGATTGAAAAAAAACCGCTTTATCACTTCTTTCCGGGAACCTCTATTTATTCGATAGGAAACTACGGCTGCAATTTAAAATGTGTTTTTTGCCAAAACTGGGAAATTTCGCAGCCGTTTGAGTCAATTGAGCCGGATCCGTTTGATTCGATTGAATCATTTGACCCGTTTGGGTCGATTGAGTCGATTGAATCGGATATTTTAAATAACGAAACACAGACACCAAAAGACATTATAAAAAAAGCGATAGAATCCGGCTCAAACTCAATTGCTTTTACTTACAACGAGCCGACAGTTTGGTATGAATTCGTGTATGATACAGCCGTTTTGTCGAAAAAACACGGAATAAAAACAGTTATGGTCACAAACGGATATATAAACGAAGAACCTCTTGAAAAACTAATTGAATACATCGACGCATTTGCTTTGGATATAAAAGGATTTACCAACGAATTTTATAAAAAATATACAGGCGGCGAATTAAGTCCCGTATTAAAATCGGCGGAATCAATTTATAAATCCGGTGCACACATTGAAATTATTATGCTCATAATTCCCGGTTTAAACGACGACCCTGCTACTTTAAATTCTTTCTTTAAATGGATTTCAAAAAATCTTTCAAACGAAACGCCGATTCATCTAAACGCATTTCATCCCGACTACAAAATGCAAAATATTACACCAACTTCATACGATTCCTTAAAAGAAATCGCAAAATCGGCTAAAAAATCCGGATTAAAACACGTATACATCGGAAATGTAAGAAACGTCGAACCCGAATTTAAAAACACATATTGCCCGAAATGCAACAATTTGTTGATAAAAAGAAACGGATACGATATAAATATTAATGCAACAAAAGATTTTAAAGATTTAAAAGATTTTAGAGATACAAAAGATTTAAAAGATACAAAAAACGAAAGCGAAGAAAATATGATATGTCCTTCTTGCGGCTATAAATTAAAAACGATTATTTTTTAAATTTTGAAACTTTTTTGTTTTTTTGTTTTATTCTTTTTCCTTTTCGGTTTTAGTGTCGGTGGCCCAGTTTTGTTTTTTCGTTTTATTCTTTTTAATGAAAAACCGGTGTCCGGTTTTTCATTTTTTGAAAAATATCCGTTTTCCGTATTTTTCATTTCGCTCGGCCCATTTTAAGAATTTTACCCGATTTCCGTTTTTTTATTTTAAAGAATAAAACCGATATTCAGTTTTATTCTTTTAATATTTAACCGCTTCCCCCGTTTTTTTGTAATGTTTTAATTGCTTCCCC
>JAAYST010000030.1 GCA_012518265.1 Candidatus Methanofrustulum fimipullorum
CTCTTTTTATCTGCTTCTTTGTTTTCAGCTTCTTTGTTTTCACTCTTTTTATCTGCTTCTTTGTTTTCAGCTTTGTTTTCCGTTTTATCTTCTGCGTTTCCGGTTTCTGTACTTGTATTTACTCCTTCTCCTTCTGTTTTTTCTTCTCCTTCTTCGCCGATTCCTTTATCTGAACCGTCTCCCAATTCGGAGAATTCTTCAGAAACTACTTTTTTCAACGTGTCGATATCTTTTTTTATTAGTTTCGGGAAGTTTTCAATATATTTACCGGTTTCGTCGTGTTCGTCCACGATATTGATTTGAACATATGCTCCTTCGTGGAAGTCAAAGTCGTCACAATAATCTCCTTGTCTTTTTCCGGAGTATGCGTCTACTACCGTTTGAGAACATGGTGCAACTCCTGTGTTGTATGCAGCTCGTGCAATCATGTGGCCTCCGACAGGTGCCGTCATAAACAAAAATACACATACTGCAATTGCTTTTAATCCCATGGGAGATAAAAATCCGTGTCTTAACGCAACGCTTAACAAGACTAAAATTGCACCCATGGTTGCAATTTTTGTCGTTGCGTGAAGACGGTTGTAAATGTCAGGAAATCTAATTAAACCGATCATTGAAACCAAAACTTCAAGAGATCCTAAAATCAAAAGGATTTGTGATAGAATTATCCTGATTTGCGCAAGCGAAAATCCGAATATTGTAAAAGCGTTGAAAAATGTTGTAATATCTGTAAAAAACTCAAACATTTCACAACACCTTTCCTTTATCCACATATTTTGCCATAGCAACTGTTCCGATAAACGAGACGATTGCCAAAAGAACGGCAATATCGAATAAAAATATGCTGTTTGACGCAGACGCGTAAATTACGAAAAGAATCGTAACAGTATTTCCGATGGCATCCGATGCGGCAATTCTGTCAGGAATCGTCGGTCCTACAAGAACTCTGTAAATCGGAAGAAGTGTCGCAAGAACAGCTATCGCAAGAGCAATTCCGTCTGCCGTGAGCCAAAAATTCATACCCGAAATCATCCGAAAGCCTCCTCTACATACTTTTCAAGAGTTTGTTTAATCGAATCTCTTACTTCTTTAGGACTTGAAACATATATCGAATGAATATAATAAATTCCGGGTCCTTTAAGCCTTTTATCTTTGACGTGAACGTCGATTATAAAAGTTCCCGGAGTCAGTGTAATCGTATTTGCCAACATTACAGTTGAAATTCCGTTTGTAGTATCAAAAGGATATGCAATAATTCCCGGTTTTATGTCGAGTTTCGGTTGCAATATTTTGTATAAAACATAAAAATTCGCTTTTATAATTTCCCAAAATAAAATAAATACATATTTGATTTTCTTCGGAATTTTTTTAATCAATTGCCACGGAGTATCGGTAAATGTATACATGTCTTTAAAACTGTGCAATATTAAATAAGATATAATTAAACCCAAAATAATATTTCCTAAAGAGTAAGAACCGCTTATAAGTATCCAAACTACAGTTAAAACTAAGGCGGTCATAAACTTTGTTATACGCATCATCTCGGAATCACCTTCAAAACGGTCGATATATATAATTCGGGGTCGATAATTTGCGAAGCAACGATATCTCCCGCTTCAAATACGGGGTTGCACAATATTCCTAAAAGTATCGCAAAAACACAAAGGATTGCAATCGGAAGCATCATTTCATGCGAACTGTGAAATCTTTTATTTTTTAAACTTTCTCCCCAAAATATGGAAATCCATGAATTAAACATATAATAAATAGTCGCAAAAGCCGTTATCAATGCAATAAATACGGCAATAGTGGCACCGGCTTCAAGACCGGTTTTTAATAAATACATTTTCGAAAAGAATCCGGCAATCGGCGGAATTCCTGCAATCGACATTGCTCCAATCATAAAAGCGGCCGAATAAAACGGCATCGTTTTTATTAAACCGCCCATTTTCGTCATATCTCTCGTTTCGGCATGATGAATTACTCCGCCTGCCGTTAAAAACAACATCGATTTTGCAACCGCGTGAAATATCATGTAAACAAAAGCGGCAGCAATTGATCCTGCAGTTCCTATTGAAAGTCCCAAAAAGACGTATCCTATTTGCGAAATACTAGAATATGCAAGCATTCTTTTCAAATCCGTTTGAGCAATTGCACCTATCGCCCCTACAACTATCGTAATTAGCGAAATTAACATCAGAACCGGAAGATAGTAAGACGAAGCCGGAGCGTATATTAAAAATACGATTCTCAAGATTCCGTAAACTCCTACCTTTATTAAAATTCCGCTCAACATTGCACTTATCGGTGTCGGTGCTGTCGGGTGAACATCGGGCAGCCAATAGTGGAGCGGAAAAAGTGCCGCTTTATTTCCGAATACTATTATAAACAATAATCCGGCAGCAACTATTTGCCAGGGAAGTCTTCCTTCTTGGTTCAAAATTGAAATTTTTAACGCAATGTCGGCCATATTCAAAGAACCGATTGTTCCGTAAGTCGTTATAATCGCAATCAGCATTATGGTGGAACCGATCATTCCCAAAACCAAATATTTAAAAGCACCTTCAAATTTATGTTCTATTAACGTGGAACTCAATTTTTCGTTTGCAAAAATAAGTCCAATAGACGCTAAAAACATAATTTCGAAAAATACATACAAGTTAAAAATATCGCCGGTCAAAAAAATTCCGTTAAGACCTGCAATCATCAAATTGAAAAGTGCGTAATAGCTTTGATTCAGCGACTCCGATTCAATATATTCATACGAATATATGACACACATAAGAGATATAAACGCAGTTAGCAAAACCATAGATGACGAAAGCAAGTCGGCTACAAGAACGATTCCGTACTTTCCGAATTCACCGACAGCGTATGCGGACGGACCGTTTACTATAACTTTTGTGATCAAAAGAAATGCAAGTATGAGAATAATAATCGAGACTGCCAAATTCAAATATTTTTGAAATTTAATACGATGTCTGAATAATATCATCAACGCTCCTGCAAGAAGCGGAACTGCAATCGGCAAAACATCAACATTGTTGTAAATAAACGGCACAGATAAAAGCAAATTATCTATTGTGCTTGCAATTTGCAAAATCAACCTTTCATCCTCCCGAGTTTATTTACATCGGTCGTTTCAAATTCTTTATCGATATGGTAAATTAATGTAAGTATAACGGCCGTGGTTGCAAAACTGATTACAATTGCAGTCAAAACAAGCGCTTGAGTTAAAGGATCTGCATACATTCCGGCCTCAGACGTTCCTTCTATAATCGGCGCAATTATTCCGGAAGCCAAGTCGTCTCCGAAAATGAAAGTCGTATATTCGTTTATTTTCGTTATAATAATCGGAACAAATTCACCTTGAAGAATTCCGGAAGCCACAATAAAAATATTTGTTGCATGACCCATTATTCCAAATCCAATTGCAATTTTCATAATATCTCTGTTGAGAATGAGATATATGCCGAGTCCGAAAAGAAACGAGACCAGTAAGGCGATAAAAAAGTTCATTGTAAACCCTCCGCTGCAGAAACCGTATTGTCTGTAATTTCGGTCTCTTCTTTCGGTTCAGGAAGTATTATGTTATCTTTTCTGTCCAAGGAAACATTTTTTTCATCTTTTTCTTTAGGCGGCGAATACTTATGTTTTCCTATTTGCGTAATTATAAACACGAGTCCTCCTATTACGACAAAATAAACTCCTACGTCAAACATCATCGAAGATGCAAACTCGAGTTCCCCGAACGAAATTCCGAAAAATTCAAAGTGAACTACATTGAATGCGCTTCTGAAATAATTGTGATTTTTAAACATCGGAAATATAGCTGCAATTGATGCAAACAAAAGTCCGAAACCAAACCATCCGAACCAATCCTGTTTAAACATTTTATCGGCTCGGTTTATTCCGAAAGTAACATATATCAGTATGATTCCGCATACCAGAAGAACTCCTCCGATAAACCCTCCGCCCGGGTAATTTGCACCGTGAATAAACAGGTTAACGGAATACATTAAACATATCGCAAAAACGGCTTTTGATATTGTTTGTGCAATAATTGTTGTCATTTTTAAATCTCCTCAGGTACAATGTCTGTTATATTGTCTGTTATATTTGTACTCTCTTCTTCTTCTTTACTTTCTTTTTTCTTTTCTTTTTTCATGCCTTTTGCTCTTATTATGTTATAGACGCAGAGTGCTGCAAGCGATAAAACCGTAATTTCTCCAATTGTATCGTACCCTCTGAAATCGACGACTATTACGTTTACAATGTTTCTGCCTCCGGTCAATTCTATCGCATTTTCTATGAAATATTCCGAAAACGGAACGAACGGTTCTACAATTCCTGTTGCCATTATCACCAGTAAAAAAGAAAATCCGCTTATAAATCCGATAAGCAATTTCGTAATTTGATCTGATCTCGGATCCGGATTTACCGCTTCTTTTTTACGCAATTTCATAATTACGGCAAGGAAAAGAATTGTCGAGAGCGTCTCGACACATACTTGTGTCATTGCAAGATCGGGTGCTTTTAAATAAGCATATAATAAAGCCACAAGGTATCCCATTGCCGACAAAGACATTATGGCAACGATATACTTAGGCGCAATTGCAGCTCCTATTGCCGTTATAACTATTATTGCAAGCAAAAAGTATTCCGATGCGGGCAATCTCATTATCGACGGGTCGAATAAATTTCCTCCGGAAAAGTAAAATCCGGAAAGAGGAATTAAAATTAAAAATATTGTAAATACAAGCATCCAAATAATATATCCTGTAGGCGGTCCTCTTTGGATGCTTCCTGATATTTTGGCACTTTCCGATCTTGCGTTGTTTACCGCTTTGTCATATAAATTATTCAAACTGAACCATTTATAATTTGAACAGAATCTGTTTTGACTCTCTGCAATTTCGTCATATTTCATATAGAAAAAAAGACCGATTGCAATTGTAAATACCGTCATTATAAACGGTCTTGTAAATCCGTGCCAGAGTTGTACATGAAGCTTTTCGGACCCGGGCGCAATTGAATTTATTGCGGGCTGTACCAAATACTCTATAAACAAATCGGGGAAAAGCCCTATCAAAACAATAAGAGCAGCCAAAATAATCGGAGGAATTAACATTATTGCTCCCGGCTCGTGCGCTTTTGAGTACATTTCTTCGTTTGCCGGCTTTCCTAAAAATACTTTGTGAATCAATCTTAAAGAATACATAAAAGTCAAAACTCCGCCGGCAAGTGCCGTCATCGGAATTATTGCACTCCATATTCCCCCTATTTGCTGTCCCATTATAATTGAAGACTCATAAAACAGTTCTTTACTTAAATATCCGTTAAATGGCGGAATTCCCGCCATCGATGCGGCTGCAATAATTGCTATGATAAACGTAATCGGCATTTTTTTGGCAAGTCCGCCCATTTCTCTTATGTCTCTTGTTCCCAATTCGTGAGCTACAATTCCGACAATTAAAAAAAGACATGCTTTAAACGTCGAGTGGTTTAAAAGATGGAAAGTTGCAGCCGAAACGCCGATTGTAGGCAAGATTTCTGTTGTAAATCCGTACATTGTAACCAGATATGCAAGCTGACTTATTGTGGAATATGCCAAAATTGCCTTTAAATCGGTTTGCCTGATTGCGATATATCCGGCAAAAATCATCGTTATCATTCCTGTTCCGGAAACTAAATAGAACCACAAATCAGTTCCCGAGAAAACGGGATGAAATCTTGCAATTAAAAATATACCCGCTTTAACCATCGTTGCCGAGTGCAAAAACGCACTAACGGGCGTTGGCGCTTCCATTGCGTTTGGAAGCCAAATATAGAAAATTCCTTGTGCCGATTTTGCAAAAGCTCCTATTAAAATTAGAATCAAAATTCCTGCAAAGTCAGGCGAACTTTTTAAATTTAATATAATTTCCGGATTTGAAACTATTTGAGAAATTTCATAAGTTCCCGTAACTAAACCGATTGCTATAAACCCGAGGAGCATAAACAAACCCCCTCCGGCCGTAATTAAAAGAGCTTTTCTTGCACCGTATATCGATTTTTCGGTATCTCTGTAGTATCCGATCAACAAAAACGAGCTGATACTTGTTAATTCCCAAAATAAAAACAACAGTATCAAATTATCGGAAAACGCAATTCCGAGCATTGATCCCATAAAAACTAAAAGATATTGATAATATCGGTTCAAATCGTCTTTCGGAGACATATATCCGTTTGAATAAAACATAATCATTATGCCTATAAAAGAAACAATTGCCGCAAGCAAAATCGAAAGCCCGTCTGCTCGAAGAGAAAAATTAATTCCAAGTTCATTAATCCAAGGAATAATTCCCGATAAATTCTCTTCCCTTGACACATTAGGAATTAAGTAAAGAACAGCTAAAAAACAGATAAAAGAAATTAAGGTTGCAAACCAACCGATTTTTTCTTTCATTTTACTTCCAATAATCGGAAGAACAAATGCAGCTGCAAACGGTAAAAATATAATAAATGCAAGAATTATAAAAGGATCCACACTATCAAAACTCCTGTCGTATAAAAGCGCCAAAAGCAAAAAGCACTTGGTATATTTATTAGTAATATTTAGTAATATTTATTCTAATATTTATTAATATTAATAATATGACAGGTCCAATTTGTTAAAATTTGTTAAATATTATTTTTTTAATTATTTTTAACGTGCTCGGCTTCCTTAGCTTATTTATATCCGGCATTATACCAAAGATATCAATGCCTGTAATTTTAAATAAATTAGAAAAGTACTTATTTTATATTAAATTATCGGGTTTTACATTTTTATTTTTTTATTTTTATATAATATTATTTGATTTGTTTGTTTTTATTCTTTTTGTTTTATAATTTTGTTCTTTTTGTTTTATAATTTCATTCTTTTTGTTTTGTAATTTTATTCTTTTTGTTTTAATGGTTTTTATTCCACTATTTTGATTCTTGTTCTGTTTCCCGCACTCAATTCTATATCTTCGTTCATTCCGAATTTTGAAAATATATCGGAAAGTCTTACTTGCATTCCTATTTGTACCTGTTCGGAAAATCTCGCGTGTTCGCCCCAAAGTGCGATTCTTATTGTGCCTGTTTCGTCTTCGATTTCTATATTTGAGACTGCATTTTGTGTTCCGTCGTCTCTTTCAAATTCTCTGTATTCACCGATTCCGATAACGCGGCCTTGCACATTGTAAGTTTTTCCGGGAAGAATGTCTTTTATTTTGTCTGTTTTTTCTTGATATTCAATTTCGTTTTCGGAAAGAATCATATTTCCGCGATTTCCTAAATTCAGTTCAACAGTTCCGCTGAAACTGTTAACTCTTGAATATGTATTTGTAATATCAACAGTTTCGTCAAAGTCGAATTCGTCCAAATAAATCGTTTTGTCGTCCCAAACGTTTACTCTGATTTTTCCGGTTTCATCTCCTATTATAATACTTCCTACATGGCCTTCCGTTCCGTCTTTTCTGGAAAAAGATCTTATGTCGGATATGTCCAGGATTTTTCCGGTCACATTTATTCCGTTCATTCCGTCCAAAACATCTTCAATTTTTGTAAATTTAACAGTATATTCAACAGGCTCGTCAGACTTTTGAACCGTTCCTGCAGCGCCTAAATTCAATTCCACATTTCCGGAAAAATTGTTAATTTTTGTATATCCGTTATTTACTTTTAACGTGTCCCCAACTTTTATTTCGTCTGCGATAAATTCCGCCTTTTCATCCCAAAGAGATAAACGAATCGTTCCTGTGTTGTCACCTAATGTAACATTAGAAACTTTTCCTTCCGTTCCGTCTTTTCTCATAAACGTTCTAATATCGGATATATCCAAAACTTTTCCTGCCAAATTTACATCGTTCATACCTTCGGTAATCTCCCCGACTTTTGTAAATTTAACAGTGTATTCGACCGTCTCATCTGATTTTTGAACAGTTCCCATTGCTCCGATACTCAACTCCACATTTCCTGAAAAATTGTTGATTTTTGTATATCCGTTATTTACTCTTAAAGTTTCCCCGACTTTTACTTCGTCTGTGATAAAGTCCGCTTTTTCATCCCAAAGAGACAAGCGTATCGTTCCCGTGTTGTCTCCTAAAGTAACGTTACAAACCCTCCCTTCCGTTCCGTCGTTTCTCTGAAACACTCTCAGTTGCCCTATATCAACGACTTTTCCGACAACAGATACATCGCCTATTTCGGTTGTCAGTTCTCCTATTTGTTTCTCAGCAGTTACAAGTTCTATTTCTTCGTCGCTTAATGCCAAGACACCGCTGTTTCCGACATGAACTTCAACGCCGTTGAGTCCCGGTTTTGTGTATCCTGCAATATTTAATGTAACTCCCGGTACTATATCGTTTGACAAAATCCCTTGAACCTTTTCATCCCAAATTGAAACCCTTATTCTTCCCGTATTGTCGGCAACGAACATGTTTGCAACTCGCCCGATAGTTCCATCGCTTCTGTTAAATTCTCTCGGTTCATAAACAGTTAAAACACGCGCTTTAAAAGCTACGTTTCCTTGTGCTTCTTTTACTTTGTCAATCGTAATCGGTCCGCTCGTTGAGGCGTCTTCCCCAAATTCACTTACAATAATACGTGCACACATCATGTCGTCACAAAGACCGCCAAGCAAATCTCTCTTTTCTTCCAGCTTTTCACAAAAATCTTCCCAGCTGATTTTATCGCTGATAGAGTTATAAATTTCCTTTAAACCGTTTTCATCTGTCATTTCAGTCATATGTAAAAACCCAAAATAATCAATTTATATAAAAATAATTAATTTATATAATTCATAATATGTATATATAATATACATAATTTTCAAAATATATTCAAAATCCTTTTTTCTTCTTTCCGCCCTTTATTTTCGGAGCCTGTTTTTCTTTCATTTTAGTACTCGGATCAATTTTCCTTTCTCTTATTGCCGAATATGTTATACTTAATATTATTATTCCTACAGCAAGTGTTATAATATAATGAACAATTCCCTCGTTTTCTAATAAATAAACCGCAACGAAAGTTACAATCAAAACCAGAATTGCATATATTATAGTAACAAGCCACCCCTCCCAACTTACAGGTTTAGGGATTTGATATTTTTTTGTATACTCAAACCAATATTTCATAATCAATATTAATTTGAATGTTACTATATATCTTTTTCTTTTTAACTAAATTTCAATTTGATTTTAATCATATTTCGATCTAATATTCAATCTAATTTCAACCTGTTTTTATGCGGTAATGTTATATATGTTTACGTCATTGTATGTTTTGCAACAATAAAGCCGATTTTTATGCAAAATATAACACAATTTCTCGACAGAAACTCGGAAAAATGTTCCGAAAAAGTGCTTACGTTTTCGGAATCGAAACTTTCGTTTAACTTTTCCGAAATATTGGAACAAATGTCAAAGATAGCCGACATGCTTTTGGAAAACGGTTTTTCAAAAGGTGACCGCTTATTGATTTATTTAAACAATTCTCCCGAATATTTGTTTTCATATTTTGCGGCATGGCGGCTTGCAGGAATTGTAATTCCCGTAAACAGAACCCTTACAGTTCCCGAAGTTTCTTATATGATTGAACAAGGAGGCGCCGAGTTTGTAATAACTGATGAGGAAGGGAAAAAATCGTTAGAAGAAATTTGCAAGTCAAAAAACATCCAAGTATTTACCGATGGTGAAATAAAGTCAAGAAAATTTGAAAGAATCGTTCCGGCCGTTTTGTGTAAACCCGATACAGTTTGCCAAATTCAATACACATCGGGTACAACAGGTCGCCCGAAAGGAGCAATGCTCACTCACGGCGGTTGGAAAAATGCATTAATAAACGCAGGGAATGTTTTGTCGCTAACCAGAGACGATGTTTACTTAGGCATTTATCCGATGTGTCACGTAGGACTCGTTTGGGGCATTGCGGCACTATATTTTTGCACCGAATTTGTTGAAATGGAGCGCTATAATTTCACCGATTATATAAAAACAATCGATGAACACAAAATAACAATCGCATCCGGTATGCCACCCGTTTTCCATTCCTTCTTAAACGTTTCTTGCTTTTCTTCAAAAGATGAAAAAGGAGAAGGAAAAGAAGAAAAGAAAGAAAAGAAAGAAAAAATAGAAATCGTTTTTTTGAAAAAATCGATTTCCACCGTTCGCGGAATGATTAGCGGTGGCGGCGTTTTGCATCACGAAATATGGAAGCCGTTTTATGACGAATTCAAAATTCCCATATATAACGCATACGGTTTATCGGAAACGATTGTAGTTGGTACCGGAACTTGCATTTTGCCTGATGACTATCCGTTTGCCGACAGATTCCAAAGCGTAGGGCGAGTTACTGAAAATACGCATTTGAAAATCGTAGATCCGGACAATTCAGACATTGTTCTTTCTCAAGGTGAAATCGGGGAAATTTGTTTAAAAGGTCCGTCTGTTGCTTTAGGTTATTGGGAAATGCCCGAAGAATCTTCGAAAACCTTTTTAGAAGACGGATGGTTTTTAACAGGCGATATGGGTTATATCGATAGCGACGGCAGACTTTCCATAGTTGATCGCAAAAAAGAAATGATAGTTATGTCCGGCTGGAAAATATATCCAAACGAAGTCGAAAGCGTTCTTTTGAATCATCCGTTTGTATCCGATGCGGCCGTATTCGGCGTATCGGACCCTCACAGATACGAAATTCCGATAGCTGCACTTATTTTAAGCGAAACCGGAAAATCGCTGGATTTTGAAGAAATCTCAAAAGAATTAACCAAATACTGCAAAAAAAACTTGGCACCCTATAAAATCCCGAGAGATTATTACATTTTAAACACATTTCCAAGAGTCAACGGCTGGAAACTTTTAAGAAAAGAACTCAGACTGTCATATGAAAATGATAAAAC
>JAAYST010000031.1 GCA_012518265.1 Candidatus Methanofrustulum fimipullorum
ATGTGCCGAGACGGTATGTTGATTGCACAGAAAATTGCAAAAGATGCGGACGAATGGGAAGACCGACATGCAGAGCACCCGTACTTGCATGTGAAAACAGGAGTTTTTGACATAGATATCGTTCCTTGTTTTCGGGTTTCTGATGCGGCAAATATAAAATCTTCTGTTGACAGAACGCCTTTTCACTGCAACTACTTAAAACCGAGAATTAAAGGGTTGGAATCTGATGTTTTACTGTTAAAGCAGTTTATGAAAGGGTGCGGAGTTTACGGGTCTGAAGTGAGAGTTGCCGGATTTTCAGGATATTTAACGGAACTTTTAGTTTTGGCGTACGGTTCTTTTGAAAACGTTTTGAAAGAAGCGTCTGCGTGGAAGCCGGGCGTCCTTATCGATTTGGAAAATTACGGAACGGATAAATTTTCGGACCCTCTTGTTGTAATCGATCCGACCGATCCTAACAGAAATGTTGCGGCCGCACTTAGTTTAGACAAGTTTGCAGAGTTTTCCGTCTGTTCCAGACATTTTTTGAGATCACCGTCGATTGAATACTTTTTCGACAAAGAAAATAAAAACGAAGCAGCTGATGCGGAAAATATTAAAAGAAAATTAAAAGAGCTCATTGAAAAAAGAAAAACATATATTTTCGGAATTTCAGCAAAACGGCCCGACGTGACGGAAGATACTGTTTATCCTCAACTTTATAAAATGGAAAAATCGTTATATACCGTTCTTTTAAAATATGAATTTACTCCGGTTTTATCAACAGTTTACGCAGACGACGAAACTTGTTATATCATTTTTGAAGTTTTCAATTATGAACTCCCAAATATAGAAACCTTAAACGGTCCACCGGTTTTTAATGAAGTAAATGCGGAAAAGTTTTATCAAAAATATATAGACGATGAAAATACATACTCCATATTTATCGAAGACGGACGATACAACGCACAAGTGAAAAGAAGGTTTCCAAATATTAAAAAACTGATTAATGAAAAAATATTAACGGAAGTTGCACTGGGAAAAGATATGAAGGAATCGATAGAAACAGGATTTAAATACTTGGATTTGGAAAATATACTGGAAACGGACAAAATAGAGCTTTTGAAAAATATCGAAAATAAAATTTTAAAAAAGATATAACGAAAGAAAGATAAGTGAAATGTGAATACGAACAATTATATAAAGTAAAAACTAATTACGAAATTATTATTTCAAAATAACAAAATTATTGAAGCGGAGCCAATTTTATGGAACATGATAAAACAAACAATATGGAAGAAATAGAAGAGATAGAAGAAACAGAAGATATTAAAACAACCGGTGACGGGGAAGAATTAAAAGACGAAGGATATCTTTATTATATATTGAAAGAAAATGAAAAAGCGCTAAGAGAATATGAAAAATATATTGAAAAAAACCCGGAAAACCAGGATGCATGGTATAATAAGGGTGTCGTTTTACAAGCAATGGAAAGGTATTATGAAGCAATTGACGCTTTTGACGAAGCTTTGCGTTTAAATCCAAACGATACGGACGCATGGTATAATAAAGGCGTCGTTTTGACGATGTTGACAAGAACCGATGAAGCTATTGATTGTTATAAAAAAGCGGGGAGTGTCGATGCCGAAAATATAGATGCGCTCTTTAATTTAGGAACGCTTTACTTAAATGAAGAAGATTATGAAAATGCGGTAGAATATTTTAATAAAACATTAAAAATTGAGCCGAAAAATATATCTGCTTCTGCGAATAAAGCGCTTGCACTCGTTCTTGCTGAAAAATACGAAGACGCTGTAAAAGAATACGATTATTTAATAAGGTTGGATCCGAAAAATCCGGAATATTACTATTCAAAAGGAAGATTGTTAATCGATATGGGTGAAACCAAAGATTCGGAAGAAGCGTTCAGCATGGCGTTAAAGTTGATTCCGAATTTGCCAAATTCGTGGTTCAGAGTTGGAGGAATTATGGCTTTGGTCGGAAGACGGGAAGATGCACTTGAATACCTTAAAAAAGCAATAAATGCAAATAAGAAAAATATCGAATACGCTAAAAACGACCTCGATTACGAATCGCTTTGGGACGACCCGGAATTTATAGAAATTACTACTGTCGTTGAAGAGGAAACGGAATAAAAATTGAAAACAATAAAATAAAAAAATAAGATTGAAAAATAGAAAAATTGAAAACAAAATCGAAAAATAAAATTGAAAACAAAAAATAAAATAAAATAAAAAAATAAAAAACGTAGCAATTATGGTTTTATGATGCATCTTGTACTATACTTATGCAAAGAAGAAATGTCATTGAATTCGGATTCAAAAAAGAGTGCCGATTCAATGATTTTCTGTTTGAATAAATGCCAAGAGAAACATTCTTCAAAAAAAATATTCTATGATATCGCTTATATTGAAGATTTGAACGAGTCTGAAAAGGAAGAAATCTTAGAAAATATTCGGATAATAAGCAGGAAAAACGCAATCGGTGTTGTATCAAAGGCAAACAGCGGACCGCTTCCGATTTCCAGAAGGAAAAAGATGGGACGGGAAGGGATTTTGCTCGTTTATGAAAACGAAGAGTTAAAATCTGTATATCCTCACGTTGATTTGCAAAAACGTGTAGATATAATCGAACAGTTGGAAGCGATATACAATGCTGACGATTTGACAGAAATAAAAACGTCTGAATCGTTAAGAGAAGAAGATATCGCAAGAATGATTTCGTCTTTTCCGGAAATGATAGAAGAAGGTCTTGAATTTTATAAAAATGAAGTGGAAATTGAAGACGGTCGTATCGATTCCGTTTTCAAAACAAGTGACGGAAAATGGCTGTTAATAGAAATTGAAATTTATGCAAAAGCAAATGCTATCGAACAAATACTTAAATTTAGAAACGGTTTTTCAAAAACATTTAACGTAAATCCGAATTCCACGAGATTGGCATTGGTTTGTACAAAAATAAAAGACAGCACATTAAGGGCGGCAAAAGCCGCCGATGTTGAAGTATATGTACCGTTTTATAAAAGGATTGTTTAATTTTTTTATATTTTAAAAAATGGATTTATTTTTTATTGTGTTTTTTTTTTATTATTTTATTTTTATTATTTTATTTTTATTATTTTATTTTTATTGTTTTTTTGGAGATATAATCTAATTCTATTTTCAGATTACGGATTGGATTACATATCCATCGGGGGCATGCCGTCCATTCCACCCATGCCGCCGCCCATTCCGGCCCCGGCTTGTGCGTCTGCACCCTTCGTTGTTGCGATTACGTCGTCAATTCTGAGGATCATAATTGATGACTCGGTTGCGGCATTAATTGCTTGTGTTTTAACTTTGAGGGGTTCTACGACAAATGCTTCCCACATGTCGATTACTTTTCCTTGTAATACGTCCAAACCTGCGGATTTGTTTCCGTTTTCGTGGCTTGAGCGCAAGTCCATAAGCATATCAATGGGATCCAATCCTGCATTTTCTGCAAGTGTTTTCGGGATAATTTCGAGTGCGTCGGCGTATGCGCGAACTGCGAGTTGCTCTCTTCCTTCGAGTGTTCCTGCATATTCGGAAAGTCTAAGTGCAACTTCGACTTCAGGTGAGCCGCCGCCTGCTACGAGTTTTCCGTCTTCAATCGTAAGAGCGACAACGCGTATCGAATCTTCGAGTGCCGTTTCAATAGAGTCAACAACGTGTTCGGTTCCGCCTCTAAGAAGAATCGTAACCGCTTTCGGATTATCGCAGCCTGTAATGAAAATCATAGGTTCGCCGGATATCTTTTTCTCTTCAACGATTTCGGCATATCCCAAGTCTGCTTCTTCGACTTCGTCCAAGTTGTATATGAGGCGACCGCCTGTTGCACGTGAAAGTTTTTCCATGTCACTTTTCTTAACACGTCTGACTGCAAAAATTCCTGCTTTTGTTAAGAAATGTTGAGCCATGTCGTCGATTCCTTTTTGGCAGAATACGACGTTTGCGCCGGTATCTACAATCTTTTGGACAATTTTTCTAATCATGTCTTCTTCTTGGTCCAAGAATAATTGTAACTGGTCAGGCGACGTAATTGAAATTTCAGCATCGACTTCGGTGTCTTTCAATTCTATTGCTTCATTGTAAAGAAGAATCTTTGCTTTTTCAACACGTTCCGGCATGTTTGTGTGAACACGTTCTTTATCGATAATCATGCCTTTTATGAGTTCGGAGTCGTTGAGTGTTCCGCCGACTTTTTTAATAACGTTTATGTATTCGCGGTCGACTATTTTTTTACCTGCAGACTCTTCGACTATGCTTGAGCAAGCATCGACCGAAATTTCGGAAAGAAGTTGTTTTGCGCTTTCCGCACCTTTTCCGGTAATCGATGTGTTTGAAATGTTTGTAAGAGTGTCTCTGTCGGTGTAATCCACGTCTTTTGACAATCCCGACAAAATTTCGACTGCTTTGTCGGCTGCCATTCTGTAGCCTGCCGCAATAACTGTCGGATGAATATCCATTTCAATTAAATCTTCCGCTTTTTTAAGAAGCTCTCCTGTGATTACTGCTGCCGAAGTTGTTCCGTCTCCTACTTCCTCATCTTGAGTTTTTGAAACTTCAACTATCATTTTAGCTGCGGGGTGTTCAATATCCATTTCTTTAAGAATTGTTGCACCGTCGTTTGTAACGGTTACGTCACCCATTGAATCGACAAGCATTTTGTCCATTCCTTTTGGACCAAGCGTGGTTCTAACTGCTTCGGCTACTGCTTTTGCTGCCATTATATTGTTGCTTTGAGCATCTCTTCCTTTCGTTCTTTTACTGCCTTCCCTTAAAATAAAAATCGGTTGTCCTGACATAAATTTTGCACCATTAAAAATTGAGATATGTATTTCAAATCTCAAGTATTAATTAAAATAAATAAAATGTTTAAACGTAAACTCCGAATTAAGCTCCCGAATATTGTTCTTCCCGGGCGTCTTGCCACTCCTGAACAATAATTCTCCTGTTAATCGAAGAACGCAATTTACAACATCTAAATGTTTGCTCTTCTATAAAAAGGTATCGTTTATTTAAAATAAAAAAAATAAAAAAAAAGAATGAAAACAAAAGCCCCAAGCCCACCCTCGTTATTTAAAATCAGTCAGCGGTAATAAATTGTACACTTTAAACCGTACTAATGTAACAGTATGAGGCATAACAATAATTTCGGGAAACCCGTTTGATCCGCCTCAAAGATCTGATCAAAAGTTTTTTTTGACTCGCCTTTTAAACAACTACCAACTATGAATAAAAAATGAATATCAAAGAATCAGAAAATCAAAGAATTAAAGAATTAGAGCAAATCTACATTCCAATTTAAACTCTGAATTTCAGTATCGAGTTCTCTCGATTTCTTTCCGATTTCATCTATTTCTTTTTGCAATTTCGGAACATCTATATAACAAACCTGTTTAATTTCGCTTAAGGAGTATCGAATCTGAATTTCCGATGCGGTATTTGCAAAACTTCTCAAAGAGGTTGATATTTTATTTAGTCCGTCTCGCTCAACAATAGCATCGGCTATCGTCATATTTTTTGAGAATTTTGTTTCCGCGTTCGTTTTATTAATTCTTTGAATTAAAGTCGTCAAATCTTTTTGTAAATCCTTAAATTCCGAAATAAGTTTCACAGGATCTTCAAACGGTTTTTCGCCTTCTTGACCGTTAATGTTGTTTTTGATACGATTTTCCAAATAAATCGCTTTTTCCTGCATTTCCTTTCTTAAGATTAATGCTTCCGCCAATTTCATAATTAAAACCTTAAAACCTTTTTATTTCTTTTTATTTCTTTGTTACTTTTTATTTCTTTTTATTTCTTGTTACTTTTTATTTCTTTTTATTCAATGTTGCAACGACTCCCATATGATCGATATGGAATGGAGCCAAATCGTAAGTATTATTAATAACAAAATTGATGTGTTCGTTTCCTGCTTCGAGTTTTTTAATTTCCTGCCTGTAAATTTTTTTAGGATTTTCAACGGAGCTTATGCTTCTTGATTTAATCGAAAGAATCAATTTTCCCCCGTCTTTTAAAAAGTAAGTTGCATTTTTAATTGCAATTTCAGCCTGATTCGGTTGAGAAATATCCTGAAAAATAACATCTACCGGCTCTACAAAAAAACTGTATTTTGAGGGGGCGGACGCATCAGACAAAATCGGAATTATGTTTTTACGAACAGATGCAAGATTTACCAAATCTCTTGCGGGACGCTCTGAAAATTCTACCGCATAAACAACACCGGAATTCTTTGCAACGCCTGAATTCGTTAAAACATCAGAATTCGTTACAACACCGGGATTTGTTACAATATCGGGATTCTTTGCAACATCGGTACTCGTTTTTTCACAAACATTATTTTCATCTGCCAAAATATCCGATATGTGGCTTACGGTGGTGCCCGATGCCGCACCCAGATAAAGAACTTTCGTGTTTGCAAAAAACGAGATTTTCGCTCTTTTTTGCAAAAGTGCGCCAAGTTTGCTTCTTTTAGGATCCCAAAGACGATATTCGAAATTTTCGGAACAAAATATATTTTCGCCGTAAACCGAAACATTCGGATTTGCACTTTTTGTGAAAAGCGAATATTTGCTTGCGCGGTTGCTTGAGTATATTCCGGGAAGCACTTGCCGAAAACCTCCCGAATTTTTGTTAAAGTCCATGAGCTTTTACAATCTCCTGTTTTATATGATTTTTTATTTGTTTTATTTATTTGATTTTTTTTATTTGATTTATTTATTTATTTATTTATTTGATTTTTTATCTGATTTATTTTATCTGATTTTTTTTATCTGATTTTTTTATCTGATTTTTCTTTTCTATAATTATCGATTACATTTTGAAATTTTGAATTCATAGATTCGTAAATTTCCGGGTTGAAAACGCCCGAATAATAGTCGATGCGTGCCGCAAGACTTATGTGGGATGAAAGAATTTTGGCCATTTTTCCTCGAATTTGAGGGGGCGAGTTTCCTACTGCGTTGTGATTAAATATAATTCCGTGCTTCGGAGACGGAGCACGAGAACGTTTGTGTTTGAATAAGGACTTGTCGGCGCCCATTACTTGAACTGTGCTCGATGGAAGGTTTGAAAGCCGTTTTAAACTTCCGGCCATACTTATAAGTCTTGCTCCTAAAGATTCGCCTGCAACCGAAGACAAAGTAGGTGCAACTGATTTCATTTTAGAATAAATATAAGATTCCAAATCAGATCTTCTTTTGTATAAATTGCAAATGTCGCTTGCAAAAGAGCCTATTAAGTTTGCTTCCGTATAAGAAAGAGGTGCGGCGGAGGATATGGGAAAGTCGGCGTCTAAAATTGATAAAAACTTTGACTCTGTAGATTCAGATTCAGTATTTCCTTTAGCAACTGATGACGTTTTAAGCACCGCAAACTCGGCGAATTCTTCGCCGAGTAAATCTGAATCAGGAGCATAAACACCGAACCATTCTTTTAGCCTTTCAGAAAGCAAGTTTAAAGATTCGTTTACATCGTCCAAAGCTTCTATTGCCTGAATAATATTCTTGTCTTCCGTTAACGATTTTGAGATTTTGAAATTTACGGAATTTACAGAAACGGCGTTTAGAAGAGATAAATATTCTTTTTCGTCTGAAACGAAACCGGAAGAAATTGCAATATCTCTTAAATTTACAGGAAACGTGCCTGCGTTCTGATTTAAGAATTGAAAATCAAGCGTGCTCGGTTTTAAATTTATAAAACGTTCACAGAGGTCGGATATGTTTTTCGGGCACAAATCGTATGAAATAATTTGGAAATTTCCGTTTGAATTTGAGTTTGACTTTGAAAAAGAAACGGTAAAATCGCCAAACCATGTTTTAACCGTTTCTATATCTTCTGCAAATTCTGATCCTTTCATAAAATAATACACCGTTTGAATGTTTATAAAAATTTTTATCTCTAAATCGATATTATTGTTTTTAATCGTTGTTTGTAATTATTTATAAAATTGAATTGTTCCCAACTGTCACAGATGCGCCACTGTTCCTTGCTTTTGTAATGACTGTTTTACCTGAATTACCTAAAATCTCGTTTACGGAATTAGCTATATTTTGCGCCTCTTTTTTACTGTCGGAAAAACCGTAAATAACGGGGCCGAAAGAACTGAGTCCTGCGCCTTTACTTCCTGATTCTCTCATTTGTTTCATGATTTCTTTTGAGATTTCCGGTTGAAGAGCGATTTCTCTTTTATTAAAACCGGTATTTTGAAGACGGTCTACGCCAAGACCGAAAGCTTCGATATCGTTTTCTATTACAGCCGGCATCAGTTGCATTAAAACTGTATGAGATACTTCAAAAACTTCAGGCAGCGGAACAGGACAGTTTTCTTTGAAAAATGACGCTTCCAAATTTCCGTGAAGTCCTGAGCCTTCGGGAATTGCAAGTATAATGTGCCAGTCCGGAAAATCGTGTCTGAACAAAAGAGGGGCGGGGTATGCTTTGCTTACTGAAGACGGAGCGAAACCTGATTTGGTTGACGTTTTATGGCCGCCGTCAACAATAAATCCGCCTCTTTCAAATGAATGAGTTCCGATTCCGGAAGTTCCGCCGCGCCCGGCAATAGAAGAGAGTTCCGGAACCGTTTTTTCGAGATTATACAAATCATTTACGGCTTTTGCGACCGCCAAAAGCGACTGTGTTCCGACACCGAGACCGATATGTAATTTATTTCTAAAAATTACCTCGATTTCAATTCCGGAATCGGAAGGAAGAAGAGAACGTACCGTTCTCTTCATAGACTCTTCAAGAACGGGATCTCCCGATATTGAAATTATATCTGACTTTTTTGCACGAATGCAAATTCCGGGCTCATCGATTGCAAGACCGGCACCGCCGTCCATTCGGCCGTGTTTGCCGTTCATGTCGATTAATGCCATATGAAGTCGGGTAGACGTTTTAATTTTTATCATAATTTACCTTAAATCATCATTAAAATCATCATTATTTAACTTTACAGCAAAATCTCTAAAGAAAATAATAAAAATAATATTAGCTATTAAAGAATGAAATGTTTTATAAATAAATACTGTTATTTAATTATCATGGATATTTTAATAAAAAATGTTAGAATTTCGGAAAACGGGGTATTAAAACCGATTGAAATTCTAATTCAAAACGAGAAAATTGCCGGTTTTTCGAAACAGTTCAGATTATCGGAATACGACAAAATAATTAACGGAAAAAATTCTATTGCAATTCCGGGCGGAATCGATATGCATGTCCATTTTAGAGACCCGGGAAGCAATTATAAAGAAAATTGGTATACGGGATCTCGTGCGGCTGCTGCTGGCGGAATTACAACAGTTGCGGACCATCCGAATACTAATCCTGCTACTTTGGATAAGAAAAGCTTTGAAATAAAACAAAAACTTGCAAAAAAAAGATCCGTTGTAGACTATGGAATCAACAGCGGAGTTTACGAAAATATTGAAAAGTTTGACGAACTTTGGGATTTAGGCGCTTTAGCGTTCGGAGAAATATTTATGGGGCTTTCGACCGGCGGAATGTGCGTTGACAATAAAGAGCTTGGGGAAAGTCTTGAAGCTATAAAAAAATTAAATGCACTTCCTTTAATACATGCAGAAGACGAAGGGATTCGACTAAAAAATTTAGATTTGTTTGAAAACTATAACGAGCCCGACATACACAGCCGTGTAAGGCCGAACGAATGTGAAGAGAAAGCCGTTTTTGACTGCCTTGAGATAAACAGGAAAATAAAAGGGAATCTTCATTTCTGTCATATGAGTACGCCTGAAGCCGTTAAACTCATTGAAAAAGAAAGAAATTATTTCAAAAAAATATTTGAAAATAAAAAACAAAACGGTCTTAAAGAAGATGAAAATGAACCGAAAATAACTGCGGAAGTTGCGCCGCACCATTTATTCCTAACGATAAACGATTGGCCAAGACTTAATACTTTTGCAAAAATGAATCCACCAATTCGTGACGAATACAGTGCAAATGAAATGATGAAGGCACTAAATGAAGGAAAAGTAAACGCCGTAGCATCAGATCATGCGCCGCATACGATTGATGAGAAAAGTGTACCGATGAGAAGTGCACCATCCGGAGTTCCCGGAGTTGAAACGCTTATGCCGCTCATGCTTGCAGCTGTTAAAAGCAACAAAATTACATTAAACCGACTAATTGAAGTAACGAGTCGAAATCCGGCAAGAATATTAAATATCGAAAGGCACGGAAAAGGATTGTTAAAAGAAGGATACGATGCCGATATTATATTATTTGACCCTAAATGTGTAAAAAAGATTAAGGTTGAAGATCTCCATTCCAAATGCAATTGGACACCTTATGAAGGAATGGATGCCATATTTCCGAATACGACAATAGTCAGAGGAGAAATTGTGTGGGACGGAGAAAACATAACAAAGAAAAAAGGGTACGGTAAGTTTTTGCCGGGTGAAGGGAAAGGTATAAAAGAGAAAAAAGAGAGGGAAGAAATCTCAAACAAAAGATAAGCCGGTGGAAAAGGAAAACATATAGCGGAAAAAGGGAATAATATAGAGAAAAGGGGAACATAGGAGAACAGTACGATGAAAGTATTGATTATATCTGACACTCATTACAAAAATGAAGAAATGGAACAATCCATTTACGATTTAATACTTAATTCTGATTTTTTAATTCACGCCGGAGATTTTTCATCAAAGAAGGCTTATGACTCGTTTAAAATTTTGTGTGATGAAAAAAATATACCGTTTAAAGCCGTTTACGGAAATAATGACCCGGACAGCTTAAGGGAAATACTTCCGGAAAGAGATGTTTTTGAAACGGACGGAATCAAAATAGGGCTGATTCATATTGCGGGAAGGTCGTTAAACGAAAACACGGCTCGTTGGTATTTGCTTAGAGAAATGGAAGTGGACGTTTTAATTCACGGACATATACACACACCGATGGTTGACAGATACGAAGACAAGTACATAATTTGCCCAGGGTCACCTACAAGACCCAGGCTTTCTGACAAGTCGGTGATTATGATGGAAACTGAAGGCGGAAAAGTAAAAAGCGTTGAACAGATAAAGGTAGGAGACTCGATGTGCTCTTCTGCCATGTTTAAAAAATATTTGGAAGAAAAGGAAATGAGAAGAGAGAAAAATGAGAAATGAAAGTATATTTTTTAATGAAAGTGAAAGCTTTTTAAAAGAAAGTGAAAGCTGTTTAGAAGAAAGTGAAAGCAAATTTTTTAATAAAAACAAATCCGTGTTGAGAAACACTTATATTCATATAAACGGGCTCAGCAAAGCGTATGAAAAAAGGATTTGGAAGCATGGGGTTGATTCTTGGGAAAATGCTTTAGAGAAAATAGACAATCTGCCTTTAAATTCCAATAAAAAAGAATTGTTAAAAATCGGAGTTGAAGAATCGACTGAAATGTTAAATTGCGGAAACTACAGATATTTTTCAAATTTGTTGCCCACAAATGAACACTGGAGAGCGTATCCGGAGTTTTCGGACAGTGTTGCGTATTTAGATATTGAAACGACCGGCCCCGGCAGATATAATGAAATAACTGTTGTCGGAATTTATGACGGGAAAAAAAAGGAAGCAAAAACATTTGTAAAAGGAATTGACCTTGATTTAGTTCCCGAAGAGCTTTCAAAATACAAAATGCTTGTGACATACAACGGCGCTTGTTTCGATTTGCCTTGTATTATGCGGGAATTTCCTGAAATCGATTTAAACAAAACTCATTTTCATGTAGATTTAAGATATCCGCTAAATCGCATAGGATATAAGGGCGGATTAAAAAAAATCGAGAGAGAAATGGGAATAAGAAGACCCGACGAACTGGAAGGAGTTGACGGTTTTGAAGCTGTTAGACTTTGGAAACGCTATAAAATCTATAAAGATGAAAAAGCATTGGAAAAACTTCTTATGTATAATAAAGAAGATATAATAAACCTGGAATTGATTATTGAAAAAGTATATCCTCAAATAGTAGACGAATATATTAAAAGGATGATAAAGTAATTTGTTAATTGGAAATTATTTATTAATTACAAATAATTAATTGGAAATTATTTATTAATTGTAAACAATTAGTTGTAGATATAGAAAATCGGATGATAGTTTATGCCGTTAGTTACAGTAAATTTTAAAGATTTGGGGCAGATATCGGGATTGGACAAAGATATTGTTTTAGAAAATATTTCGATGATAGGAGCGGAAATTGAAAGGGTTGGGGAAGATTCGGTTGATTTGGAGTTTTTCCCGAACAGGCCGGATTTATACAGCGTGGAAGGTGTTGCAAGAGCGTCACGTACATTTATAGGAAATAAGCGAGGACTTTTGCGCTACGAAGTTGAAAAACCGGAATTTCACATAAAGCTTTCAGAAGAAGTAAAAAGCGTAAGACCGATTTTAGGTTGTGCGGTTGTAAAAGATGTAAAACTTGATGAAAATGCGATTGTGTCTTTGATGGATTTGCAGGAAGATTTGCATTGGGCACTTGGAAGAGGCAGAAAAAAAGTATCAATCGGAGTACATGATATAAGAAATATATATCCGCCGTTTTCATATGAAACCGAAAATCCCGATTTTGAATTTATACCGCTAGATTATACTGAAAAAATGTCTATGAAAAAAATACTGGAAGAACATCCAAAAGGCATAAAATTTGCGGAAATTGTATCAGGAATGGACAGGTATCCTATAATTAAAGACTCAAAAGGAAACGTGCTTTCATTTCCGCCGATAATTAACGGAACGCTTACAACCGTTACGGAAAATACTAAAGATATTTTTATCGATGTTACCGGAACGAGTAAAGAAGTTTATTTGGCATTAAATATTGTAGTTGCGGCGCTTTACGAAAGAGGAGGAAAAATAACAGGTGTTGAAATAATAAATCCCGACAACACAAAAATAATTACCCCCGACATGAGAGCGACACAGAGAACCGTAACTCTTAAAGAAATAAAAGATTTGTCGGGAATAGAGATCACAGAAGAAGAAGTGATCGAGTCTCTTAATAAAATGGGCTATGACGCTTCATGCGAAAATTTGAATAATGAAATAATTTTCAACGTTTTGGTTCCGGCGTATCGTGCCGATATAATTCACAACGCCGACATTATAGAAGATATTGTAATCGGATACGGCTACCGAAATGTTAAAACATTGAAATCGAAAGCTTATACTGTCGGAAAAGAACACAAACATTCGAAAAACAGACAAATCGCTTGTGAAATTATGGTCGGTCTCGGCTTTAATCAAGTTATGCCGTTTACTCTTACAAACGAAAAAATACACTTTGAAAATATGCAAAAAGAAGTTGAACCGGGAATTACATATGTAAAACATCCGATAACAAGAGAGCAAACAATGGTAAGATCCGACCTTTTGCCGGGCCTTCTTGAAATATTGGCGTTGAATCGACACAGAGAACTTCCGCAAAAGATTTTCGAAGTCGGAGACGTTGTAAAAAACAAAAAGAACAAACAAAAAATAGCGGCAGTATCAATTCACCACTTTGCAAACTTTACTGAAATTTCCGAATTGGTTGATGCATTTTTAAGAGAATTGTCAGTCGATTATGAACTCGAAAAATCTAAAAATCCGTCATATTTGAAAGGAAGAAGAGCAGACATTATCATAAACGGCAAAAAAAGAGGAACCTTCGGAGAATTGGACCCCGCAGTAATTACTGCATTTGAACTCGGACACGCTGTTATCGGATTTGAAGCGGACTTGGAAGAAATTATGAAATGAGAATACAAAAAATAAATTCGCAAAAATAAATACAAAAAATAAAAACGAAAAATAAATACGAAGTTATATATATAATAAAATACATATAAGAAATAGGATATGCACATTAGAAATTGCATAAGAAACAAACTACAAGCGTGCATATTAACCAAATTATATATTAACGATATTATATATTGACTTATTATATATAGACTTATTATAAATTGGCTTATTATATATTGACTTATTGTATATAATCAAAATTCAAGAGATGGTTTTATGAGATTTTCCCTTAAAAGAATTTTAAGTGATGATATAAAATCAAATTATGCAAAAATCCTTGTCGTTTTAATAATCTTTTCATTATCGATAGCCGCGATACCTTTAGTTGGTGCAAGCGATGAATCGAGTCAAACCGACATTGTTTTGGTAATTGACACATCAGGATCCATGAATGATGACGGAAGAATGGCTCGTGCCAGAGAATCGGCCGTTAATTTTGTTGAAAAGGTTTTAGGCGATGAAGGAAATAACAGAACACGTGTTGCAATTATAAACTTTGACTATGATGCGAAAATAAGAACAAACTTTACAAAAAATGAAACTGAATTAGTTAATTCAATAAATTCTCTTAGTGCGTACGGAGCAACGCATACTCAAGCCGGAATTCACAAAGCACGTTTAATGCTTGAAAATTCAAGTGCAAAAAACAAATATATGATAGTTTTATCGGACGGAAAGCCGACATACAGTTACGCAATAAAAAATCCGGACGACTATCTTGTAGAACCGGATGACGAAGACATACTAGAAACGAGCAAAGAAATCAAGGAAAAAGATTTTTTATACAACAAAACTGTCGGAACCGGAAGTGATTTAAGACAAAGCTACGGCAGAAATGACGAAGGAGTAACAAAATACTACAACAACGGAAACAGTGCCATAGCAGAAGCAAACTTTGCAAAAGATGTATCGATAGTAATATATACGATAGGAATTTTCGAAGACGACGAAGACAATGAAATTATAAAAGAAATAGCAAGCAGAAACAAAAACTATAAAGTTGAAGACGTTGAAGAATTAGAAGATACGTATTCCGAAATAGCAGATAAAATAATTGAAGAAGACGAAGGAAGCTTAATTTGGAAAATATTGAATATAATTATAGAAATAATTAAAAGAATTTTAAGCGCTATACTTGGTTAATTAGTATATTAAATTTTTTCAATTCTATATTTTAATTTTTTATTTTTTTCATTTTTTTCGTTTTTTTATCCTTTTCCTTTTTTTCTTTTTCTTTTATTTTCTTTTTTACCTTTTTTTCTATTCCTTTTATTTTCTTTTTTCCTTTTTTTTTCAATCTACAAAACAACCGGGATCCGTTTTTTTTGTTTCGGGGCGGTGCATTTCAAGATTTTACGGTGGTTCGTTTTTCCTAATATTCATAAAAACCTGAAATTGGTTTTATTCTTTTTTAGGATTT
Organism: Candidatus Methanofrustulum fimipullorum; assembly: GCA_012518265.1. Taxonomy (GTDB): domain Archaea; phylum Halobacteriota; class Methanosarcinia; order Methanosarcinales; family Methanosarcinaceae; genus Methanofrustulum; species Methanofrustulum fimipullorum. Next base: position 15,220 of record JAAYST010000031.1, read on the forward strand.
TAACGGGTGCGGCGTTTTATTTCATTTCAAGAATTCAAGGGCTAAAACGGCGTACCATAAACTCCAAGAATACAAAGGCTAAAACGGCGTATCATAAACTCTAAGAATACAAAGGCTGCAACAATTTATTCTTTTTTGAGAAAACGCAAGGTTCGGCTTTTTTGAGAGACGCGGCACTTTTAGGATTTAAACGGA
>JAAYST010000032.1 GCA_012518265.1 Candidatus Methanofrustulum fimipullorum
CACTTTTCGGAAAATTTATGAGCAGAATTGTATGGGATATGAACGAAAAGGAGTGCGCAGAATATGTAATGCGTGCGCTCTCGGGAATTCCAAAGAAATTTTCCGGACGAATGTTGGAAGTTCCGGTGGGAACCGGAGTTCTGACAATGCCCCCCCATAAAACAATTCCGGATGCCGAAATTGTGTGCTTGGACTATTCGCCTGAAATGATGGCTAAAGCCGAGGAAAAAGCAAAACTGTTCGGGATTGAAAATATCGAATTTATTAAAGGAGATGTAGGAAATTTACCTTTTGAGGACGAAAGCTTTGATATCGTTCTTTCGCTCAACGGGTTTTGCGCTTTTCCGGACAAGGAAGCCGCATATAAAGAAACTTTCAGAGTACTGAAAAAAGGCGGTGTTTTCTGTGGCGGTTTTTATGTAGAAGGTAACTGCAAACGAACCGACTTTATCATTCGACATATTTACCAGCCGATGGAGTTTTTTACTCCGCCGTATGAAACGATGGAAAGTGTGAATTCAAGATTCAAAAAAATGTACGAGCACGTGAAATTGTCAAATGTCAAAAGTGTCGCCTGCTTCGTCTGTCGCAAATAAATAAGCGGTCCGGAATTTTCATGAAAACGAAAACCGTTGTTAAAACTTCAGTATTTCAAGCAAATAAAGAGGAGGTATTTTCCAAGTTACAAAAAATGGAAACTTTGCAATATATTGCTGCACCTTATGTGTCTTTTGTTCCGGAAAACGGCCTAAAACATACGGAATGGAAAGAAGGAGCCGTATTTTCATTTCGCATATATTTATTCGGTAAAATCTCGCTTGGTATTCATAAAATTCATGTAATTACTTTTGACAAGGATTTAGGAATCAGTACTCGTGAAAATAATAAACACATTCCGATATGGAATCATAAGATATTCCTTGAGCCTGTAAAAGATAAAAAAACAAAAACGCGATACACAGACGTAGTGGAAATCGGAGCAGGACGAAAAACAGCGCTTGTGGCTCTTTGGGCAAAAGTATTTTACGCACACAGACAAAGAAAATGGAAGAAACTTCTGAAGACGGAACGAAATTGACATTTAAAATAAATAATTAAAAAAATTAAAAAAAATATGAAATTTAAATACAGAAAAATTACAGATATATATTTATAAATGAGTCGGAAATATATATCTACATTAAAAAAATATAAAAAAAGATATAAAAACATAAAAAAAAACGTAAAAAAACAAAAAAGAAAAATTATATAATTAAGTTTTGGAGAAGGAAGGGAGTCGAAATGGAAAATAGAAGAACTGAAAAACAGAGGCGGAATTCAACAAATTTCGGAAAACACCCAAGAAAGAGATACGACAATAAATCCGGAACGAGAGAAGCGCCGCCACAAAAGCCGGCAACTGTACATATTTTAGACTATTTGCCGCACGGATATGAAAACGACAACAGGCCGATACACGCAAGACAGCCGATTATTCAAGCAATTGATGAAAATTTGTTGACTTTGCTTGAAATTACTCCGAAAGAAGATGAAGCACCACCTTCAATCGGGACAATTATTACGACAGGCGGAAAAGACGGGCTAAGAATTAAAAGAAGGATTACATACGACGAACTTTCAAGAGGAGCGAAGCTTGAATTGCCAATTTCGATTCAAAATATAATCGATACGGATACTGCCCGTTTCATGACCATATTCAATCAACCGCAAGCGATCAGCCCAAGACTGAATACATTAAATTTAATTCCCGGAATCGGAGAAAAACTGATGTGGGAAATTATCGACGCAGTAAAAGAAAAGCCGTTTGAAAACTTTGAAGAAATTGAAGAAAGAATTCCAACACTTTACAGTACAAAACAAAAAGTGGCCGACAGAATTATTCAGGAAATAAAAGGAGAGGAGAAATACTATTTAATAGCAACTCCTCCAAAACAAAGATATGAAAGAAAAACAAGATAAATTCAACCGTTCCGGTTGAATTTATACAATTTAAAATTATTTTTATCAATTTTAAAAATTATTTTTATCATCTTAAAATTATTTTTTTTGCTTTTTTCCCATAAGGTTTCAGTGTCGGTGGCCTAATTTTGTTGTTTCGTTTTATTCTTTTTTAAGAAAAATCGAAACATCCCTTTTTACTTTTTTTTGAAAAAAAACGATTTTCCGTTTCTTTTTTAGGCACGCGGCGCATTTCAAGATTTTCCCATGTTCCGTTTTTTATTATTCATGAAAAAACGTGGCAACCGTTTTATTCTTTTTTAAGAAAAATAGGCACGTCCCTTTTTACTTTAAAAAAAAACGATTTTCCGTTTCTTTATTAGGCACGCGGCGCATTTCAAGATTTTCCCGGATTCCGTTTTTCATCATTCATGAAAAAACGTGGAAACCGTTTTATTCATTTTGAGATTTAAAACGGATGCAACGTTTTATTCTTTTCCCGTAAGGTTTCAGTGTCGGTGGCCTAATTTTGTTTCAACGTTTTATTCTTTTCCTGTAAGGTTTCGGTGTCGGTGGCTCAATTTTGTTGCATTGTTTTATTCTTTTCCCGTAAGGTTTCGGTGTCGGTGGCCCAATTTTGTTGCATCGTTTTATTCTTTTAGAATTTCAAACGGTCGTTTCGTTTTTCAATTTAAAAAAAGCCGGCTTCGCCGGCTTTTTTTATAAGACGGCTATTTAAAGATATTCGGTAGTTCGTTTTAAGTTAACTTGAAAAAAATAAATTAAGTATTTTCTTTTTTCAAGAGTTTTCAAATACTTTTTATAATAGTTAACAGTTTTAATTAAACATAAATTATGATTAAAATATATTTTTGTGTTATTTGATAATCAATTGATTAAAAAAGTAATATTTGTTAAATTTAAAATATACAAAATTAAAAAGTATAAAAACAAAAATAAAACAAAATAAAATGAAAACAAAAGTAAATGAAATACAAGATATGAGGAGTTTTTATGTCTATTAAAGAAAAGATCGGGAAAAAAATTTACCACATACACCCGCATGAGCACGACGGAAAAATGCATATCCATCCGCATGAGCACGGAAAAAGCGGGCACCACCATGAAACGCTTTCCGGGAATGCGATTTTAAATATTGCCGGTGTTAATTTCGGGTACCACAGTCATACCGTTTTGGAAGATATAGACGTGTCGGTCGAAAGAGGGGAAATTATGGCGATTTTAGGGCCTAACGGTGTCGGAAAGTCAACGTTGTTAAAATGTATGAACATGATACTGAAACCTAAAACCGGCGTAATTATGCTTGATGAAAAAGATTTAACAAAACTTTCGGGAAAAGAAATTGCAAAAAGTATGGGATATGTTGCACAAAAAAACGATTCGGCAAGAATGACTATATATGATGCCGTTTTATTAGGAAGAAAACCGCATATCGGATGGAAAATCAGCAACCGCGATTACGAAATCGTTGACAATGCGATTGAACAGTTCAGTCTTAAGGATATGCAACTTCGATATATTGATGAAATAAGCGGTGGAGAAATGCAAAGGGTTTGTATTTGCAGAGCAATTGTTCAGGAACCTTCCGTTTTATTGTTGGACGAGCCTACAAGTGCACTCGACTTGGCAAGACAAATAGAAATATTAAATGTAATCAAAGATGTGGTAAATAAAAATAACGTGGCAACCGTTATGACGATGCACGACTTGAATTTGGCTTTAAGATTTGCCGACAGATTTTTATTTATGAAAGACGGAAAAATATATGCCGCATGTGATAAAGACGGTGTTACGGAAGAAATTATAAAAAGCGTTTACGGCGTTGATGTAGAAATTCTGGAACATAAAGACACGCCTTTTATAATCCCGGTATATTAAAATTTGAAATAAAAAAATGGGAAAAAAAGAAAAAAGATGGGAAAAAGGGAAAAACAGGAGAGATTATTATAGGAATTTATTCGGAATATTTGGATAAGAAAATGAATCGCGCCCAAATAGTTGAAGAGAGAAAAAAGCAGTTGGACAGAATTTCCAAAATAAGAAATCGTGATATTTTGGTATATGCAAGCGATGTGACGAAAAATGCGCCGATTCAAATCGATTATTCCGATATTTTGGCTTTTGACGATCAACTTGAAAATTTGACCGGAAATAAACTCGATATAATTATTGAAACGCCGGGCGGATACGCCGAAGTTGTTGAAGATTTGGTGAAATTGATAAGAGACAAATTTGAC
>JAAYST010000033.1 GCA_012518265.1 Candidatus Methanofrustulum fimipullorum
CCTTTTTTAATTTTTTTCTTTATTTTTTCCTTTTTATTTCTTTATTTGATCTTTTTATTTATTTTCATATTTTATTTTTTGTTATAAAGTTTTCCTTTTATAACGCTTTTCTGTTATCGATTATTCTTTTTGCTTTTCCGCCGGTTCTTTCTATCGTTCCGTATCCTAAAAGTTCCACGTTTGCTCTGATTCCGAGTACCGAATTCAATTCTTCAGCAACTTTTCTTTGAATTTCTCCAAGACGTTTCAAATCGTCGGAAAACATGTCTTTTTCAATTTCGACTTGTACGGTAATTTCGTCCAATTTCTTTTGATTTTGTGACAAGAGAATCTGATATTGGTTGCTGACTTCAGGAATGTTTGCAATAACATTTTGTATTTGTGTTGGAAAAACGTTAATTCCCCTAATAATCATCATGTCGTCAACGCGCCCGATCATTCTTGAAAGTCTCGTTGTGGTTCTTTCGCATTCGCACTCAGGCTCTAAAAGTCTTGTGATGTCTCCTGTATGATATCTTAAGACGGGAATTCCTTCTTTTGTAAGCGATGTCAGTACAAGTTCTCCTTTTTCACCTTCGGAAACCTGTTCTCCGTTTTTATCTAAAACTTCAACTAAGAAATTATCGTCCCAAATGTGAAGTCCGTCCTGTTCGGGACATTCAAAAGCGATTCCCGGTCCGAACATTTCCGACAAACCGTAGCTGTCGTACGCTTTTATTTGGAACATGTCTTCTATGGTTTTTCTCATGTTTTCTGACCAAGGTTCCGACCCGAAGACTCCCGTTTTCAATTTCATTTTTCCAATTAAATCGTGTTCTACTGCCGTTTCTGACAAATATAGCGCATATGAAGGCGTGCAGTGAAGTGCTGTTACTCCGAAGTCGACCATCATTTCAATTTGTCTTAATGTATTTCCGGTGCCTGACGGAATTGCGGTTGCGCCCAGTCTTTCAATTCCGTTATGGATTCCCAAACCGCCCGTAAATAAACCGTAATTTACTGAATTTTGAAAAATATCTTTTTTAGTGATTCCGACCATTGTGAAATTTCGAGCAACCAAGTCGGCCCAAGTGTCTATGTCGTTTTGAGTGTAGCCGACCACTTTCGGCTTTCCGGTTGTGCCCGAAGACGAATGAATTCTTACAATATTATCCATGTCAGTTGCAAACAATCCGTACGGGTAGTTGTCGGTAAAATCCTGTTTTACAGTTCCCGGAAGAATATTTATGTCGGACGTATCCTTTATGTCGTCAGGGCGAAGTCCCGCTTCCTTTAATTGTTTTCTGTAAAACGGAACTCTGTTGTAAACAGTTTTAACAGTTTTTCTGAGCCTCTTTAGTTGAAGTTCTTTCATATCTTTACGATTCATCTTTTCAATTTTCGGGTCTCTGTAATGATATTCTTTTTTCATAAAAATCATCCGTCAAATGTTGTTTCGTGTTTCTGTATCTTATGCTATGACTATACTTAGCACACATTACTATAAAAAAATTTCTAATGTTTTTGTAATTAAAATGTTATTTTCTTTCCTGACGCATCTCTTCCGTATTTTCCGAATTCCGTACTTTTTAGCATATTTCCCGGAAATACAGGTCCGTCTTTGCATACTCTTAATCCGGATTCGTCAATGCAACAGGCACCGCAAACGCCGACGCCGCATTTAAAGTATCGTTCGATTGAAAACTCTGTTTTATCGATTGCACCTTTTGCATCACAAATCGCAAATACGTTTTTCATCATAATTTCCGGACCGCAAACGTATATTCTGTCGTATTCCGCCAAATTCAAACGCTTTAAAACGTCTGTCACAAACCCTTTTTCCCCTTTCGTTCCGTCGTCTGTTGTAATATACAATTTGCCGCATCTGTCGAATCTGTCTTCAAATATCAAATCGTTTTCAGTTCTTGCTCCCAAAACCGTTGTAACATGCGTTTCATTTTCAAAAGCGAAGTCTGCAAGCGGTCCAAGCGGTGCCGCACCGATTCCCCCCGCAACAATTAAAATATTCTCATTTGAATCGGGAAGCGTAAACGGTCGTCCGTAAGGCCCTCTAATTCCTACAGTGTCACCCGTTTTCAGTTTATCAAGCGCTGCAGTTGCATCTCCCACAACTTGAAACGTAACTCCGTTTTCGTAAGAGCAGCCGAGCGGAATTTCGTCAATTCCTCTGATCCAAACCATACAAAAGTTTCCCGGCATCGGATTTTCAAATGAAATATCAAAATAAATAGTCTTTTTTCCGCTAATCGACGCATTTTCCGTTTTAATGATTTTTGCATTTTTTGGAATATCTTTTTTCCCTTTTTCTTTTTTTGAACAGTCGCATGCCATTTAAAATCACTTCAGTTTGTGGCTTAAACCTATAATTTCTTCAACAGACGAATATCCGTTTTCATTCAAATAATCTTCAATTCCTCTGTTCACTTTTTCAAAAACGGAAATTTCATCGTAAACAGCAGACCCGATTTGAACGGCGGCGGCACCTGCCAAAATCATTTCAATTGCGTCTTCAGCATTTGAGATCCCGCCGACACCTATCACTGGAATCGAAACCGTTTCAAAAAGGTCGTAAACACATTTAACGGCAATCGGTTTTATCATCGGCCCCGAAAGTCCTCCCGACCTGTTTCCTAAAACAGGCCAGCCGCTTTTGATATCAATTACCATTCCTTTAATCGTATTTATAGCAACAACCGCATCCGCTCCTCCCGATTCCGCCGCTTTCCCAATTTTTCCGATATCTGATACATTCGGGGTCAATTTTACCCAAACAGGAATGTTGACTTCATCTTTTACGGCTTTTGTAATTTCTTCAACTTGACACGGATTCGAGCCGATTGCGGCACCATACCCTTCCGCGTGCGGGCAACTCAAATTCAATTCAAACGCATCCGGTTTGAACTTTTCCAAATGCTTTGCAACAGTTACAAATTCTTTAGCATTTCCTCCGAAAATGCTTGAAATAACGGCAGAATTTTCTCCAATTTTCTGACCGTTTTTTACCTTTTTAATTTCCGCACCGAATTCCAAATAAGACGGATTGGGAAGCCCCATCGCATTAATATATCCGCATTCTAAAGCAACCATGCTCGGATTCGCATGCCCGAAGACCGGACTCGGTCCTACGGACTTTGTCACAACTCCTCCCGCTCCGTTTTCTATCACACGCAGCATAGACGCGCCCGTAGTACCCAAAACGCCTGCCGCAAGAACAGTCGGATTTTTAAGTTCAACACCAGCAACGGAATACATAAAAACCCCTTTTTTAGTTTTTATTTTGATTAAATTTCAAAGTTTAATAGACGGTGTGAAATAGGTGTTACAAAATTCATCGAACACTTCGTTTTCTATTTCTTCTTCCGCTTTTTTATAATTTTTTGATTTAGGATCAATTTTCGCAAGTCTTTTCTTAACTTCCGCATTCATTTTGTCCAAAACTTCCTGACTGAAACCCTCTGTATTATTCATTGTAAACATAAACAATCACAAAATTAATTCTATATTCTCCTTAAAACTATATTATATGAAATTATATAAACTATATAATATGAAATTATATAATATATAATACTATGTGATTATAGTTATATACTATATGCAATAAACTCATTATAGAGTTGATACTTATATAAATATTGTATCCTTTTGCTTTATAAAAACGGTTATTTTAAAATAAATCGAACAAGCTTTTCGGTTTCGGTTTGCAGCTTTTGCTATAAAAACAACTCTCACACAGCCGACTTTTATTTCTTGGCGGCATTTTTCCGTTAATCACATTTCTTGTATCCTCCAGAGATCTAAAAAAAAGCCTTTCATCGATTTCATTTAAATATGCAACTCTTAAAATTCCGGTATAATCTATAAATACGGGATTAAGAGGTATGTTTTCCTTTTTTCTTACATCTTTTTTTGCTGTTTTAGAACCAAACCTTTCACGCACAAGAAACGAATATCCTGCAGCCGTAACTCTGTCATTTCTCCAAACTCCGTTTGCAGGCGGATTTCCGAACTTGATTATATACGGGATATTCATCGTATCTTCTGAATCTAGTGAATCTACTGAACTTCCTGAATATAAACTGTCGTCCGAGTTCGAAACAGAATCCGGTATAAAATCCAAAACTCTGTTTTGTATTCTCAATTTTTTTACGAATTCTATTGGAAGCAAAATAATTTTCGGCAAAAGTCCGCCATAATTCATCGAATCGGAATATATGTAATATTCCTCGTATTTCGGATACGCCAAATTTTCATAAAACGGGCGACCGAAAATACGTTGTGTACTGTATGCATTTTTTAAATAATGAACTCTTTTACTTTTAACAATTTCTGTTGCATTTTCTAATGCCTCAGATTCAAATACCGGGTCGCCTGTCGTCTCAACTGTTGTTTCAACCGTTGTTTCAACCGTTGTTTCAACCGTTGTTTCAACTGTTGTTTCAACTGTTGTTTCAACCGTTGTTCCAACAGTCGTTCCAACCGTTGTTTCAACTGTCTCTTTTGCATTTGAAAACAGAATTTCTTTTTTTATTTGTTCAATGGCCTTGCAAATGTTTTTAACATATAAATTTGCCGATTCGTTTAATTGTTTTTCAAAAACTCCATCAATAACTTCATCAAAAACTTTATCAAAAACTTCAAAACCGAGAGAATTTTCCGTATGAATCATAATCGACGGCAATCTTTGGATCAATTCTCTTTCAATTTCCATAATATATTTTTCAACGTCTGAATAGAATTCCATATATTTCTTGTATTTATTTTCAAACAACGATTCTCTGAAATAAAGCAGTCTCGGGCACTTCAAATATGAATTTACGTGAGTCATATTTACTTTTTTAAAAACGGAAGCCTCTTTCACTCCAAATCCGTATTCGTGTTTTTTATGTTTTCCTTTTCCGACACCGTTTTTTAACTCTTCAGTTAATCCTTTTAACTCTTTCATAAGTTATTATTAATTTATTGACTTTTATTCGTTTTCTTTTTTTTCAAATAATAAATTTAATATAATTTAACATACCTATTATTTTTTTTTTCGTCAAATTATTTCAAATCTCTATTTTTAAGGGTTAACTATTTATTAAAAACGGTCATTCATTATATTTGATTCATGATGGACAACGAGTCTTTTGAAAATCTCAAAAAGAGATTGGCGGAAAAAATGGCGGGCGAAATAACGCTTTCCGGAAAACCGGGCGAGTGTCTTAAGAAGTGGCGTCTCAATTTTGAGGTTTCGCAAACGGAAATTTCAAACTGTCTTCAAGTATCTCCTTCAGTTATAAGCGACTACGAAAGCGGTCGACGTAAATCCCCCGGAACTTTAATGGTAAGCAAAATAGTGGAATCGTTAATTGCAATCGATGTAAACCGCGGCGGCCAAAAAATACACGCTTATGAAAGCATGTTAACGGCCGACACTTCAAAACCTTCACTTTATTCAACATACGAATATTCGATTCCGATTCAGTTTTCAAAACTTGTATCTCTTTTGGACGCGAATATTTTATATCAAGGAATGGAACGTCCCCTTTACGGTTTTTCGGTCGTTGACAGCAAACGCTCTATTCTTGAAATGTCTTCTTACGAATTTCAACGGCTTTACGGCTGGAGTACCGATCGCGCAATGATTTTTACAAAAGTTTCAACCGGAAAATCCCCAATGGTCGCAATTAGAGTTACAAACTTAAAACCGGGAACGATCGTTCTCCACGGCCTTACAAAAGACGAAGTCGACCCGATGGCAATAAAAATGGCCGAGGTAGACAGAATTCCGCTTCTCTCGACAACAAAAGACCTGGACGAATTAATCGTAGAATTAAGAAAATACGGTAAATACTCAATAAAAGTGTAAATGTTTTTTTAGTTCTTTCGCTTCCATTTTTCTTATTTTCTTTTTTGTCTTTTTTGTTTTTTTTTCGTTTTATTCTTTTCCGTTACGGTTTTAGTGTCGGTGGCCCAATTCTTTTTTATCGTTTTATTCCTTTTCAAGAAAATCCCTAAGTTCGGTTTTTATTTCTTTTAAGCAAAAGGTCCGTTCGCTTTTTATTTTTTTAAAAAAGTTCCCGCTCCGCTTTTTATTTCTAATTGTGAAATCCCGGGTTTCGTTTTTTTTTTCGGGTGGGTGCGGCCCTTTCAAGATTTTTCCTCACTCCGTTTTTTTAATTTCCAATAAAAACCCGGGTGTCCGTTTTCTTCTTCTTAAATTTTAATCGGCTTTTCGTTTTATTCTTTTCCGTTACGGTTTCTGTGTCGGTGGCCTAATTTTGTTTTTTCGTTTTATTCCTTTTCAAGAAAATCCCTAAGTTCGGTTTTTATTTCTTTTAAGAAAAAGGTCCGTTCGCTTTTTATTTTTTTTTAAGAAAAACCGCTGTCCGCCTTTTATTTCTAATTGGGAAATCCCGGATTTCGCTTTTTTTCGGGCGAGTGCGGCCTTTCACGATTTTTTCCGCATCCGTTTTTTTTAATTTCCAAGAAAACCCCCAGTGTCCGTTTTCTTCTTTTCCGTTACGGTTTTAGTGTCGGTGGCCTAATTTTGTATTTTCGTTTTATTCCTTAAAAATTCGCTCGTTCCGAGCGAATTTTTCTCACAAAATTTTTGGAAACTTATAATATATTTATATTTTTATAAAACCTTTATAATTATCTTATGAGACATTTTTCGTCTCTTCCGATTAAATCCTCGCGACCTGCTGTTTTCAATGCATTTCTTACAGTTTCCCGATTTTTCGGATTATAGTATTGAAGGAGTGCACGCTGCATTTTTTTCTCGGTCCTTGTAACCGGAACATATATTTCTTTCATCGTAAACGGGTCAAGGCCTGTGTGAAACATGCAAGTCGAAACAGTCATGGGAGTCGGTGTAAAATCTTGTACTTGCTCCGTTCTTCTGTTCGTTTCATTTAAATATTCCGCCATTTCAATTGAATCGGCAAGCGTGCATCCGGGATGTCCGGAAATTTGAAACGTAACAAGGTATTGTTCCATTCCAAGCTCTTTATTTATTTTTTTAAATTTATCTTCAAACTTTTCAAAACAGGCCCTGTTCGGCTTATTCATAACTTTTGTCACATTGTCGCAAAAGTGTTCGGGTGCAACTTTCAGTTGTCCTCCGACGTGGTATTTGCAAAGCGTTTCCATATATTCGTCATCCAATTCCGTCAAGTCGAAACGGACTCCGTAGCCTGTAATTACTTTTCTTACATTTTCAACAGAACGAATTTTCTCAAGCAAATTAAGAAGCGGTGTGCAGTCGGTTTCTAAAGATTTGCAGACGTTTGGAACGAGACAATTTTTGTCGGTACAAGCACCTTTTTTTTCCCAATTTTTACAACTCATTTTATACATATTCGCACTCGACCCGCCCACTCCGTTTATTATTCCGTTAAAACCCGGCAATTTCGTAATCATTTCCGCTTCTTTTAATATCGATTCCTCACTTCTGTTTGAAATAATTCTTCCTTGGTGTTGCGCAATTGCGCAAAAAGAGCAGGCTCCAAAACAACCGCGGTGAGTCATAATTGAAAGTCTGACAATGTCAAGTGCCGGCACCGCTTCTTCATATGACGGGTGCGCCTCTCTTGTGTACGGCAAAGAATATACAAAATCCATTTCCTCTTCACTAAGCGGCCTCATTGGCGGATTTTGTACTACAATCGTTTTCGGATGCGGTTGCACTAACGCTTTTCCCGTTATATGATTTTGATTTTCATACATGATTTTAAACGCTTCTGCATACTTTCTTTTATCAGTACTCACTTCCGAAAAAGACGGCAACACAATATATTCGAAAAATTCGAAACTTCCGAAAACTTTCTGATTTTCGTGGCTACTTTTCCATTCGCCGACCGACATTTTCCAAACAGTTCCCGGAATATCTCG
>JAAYST010000034.1 GCA_012518265.1 Candidatus Methanofrustulum fimipullorum
AAAAAAAAACGGAGATAAATAATGAAAATACAAAATTTATATGAAATAAAGTTGTGAGTTTTCAACTCACAACTTTATTTCAATTTTATTTTATTTCATTTCATATTTTTTAATTCATATGTTTATTACAATACGTAGTTTTCAGGTTTGAAAACTGAAACTTCGGCTTTGTATTTGTCCATGCACTGTTCAATGAATTTCTCACGGCTGTCGGGCATTGCCTTCAAGTCGTTTTCAATGTTTTTGAGTGCGTTTTGTTCAAATCTGGTCAATACAAGTTTTCCTTCTTTGATACCGCTTTCTAAAATCTTGCAGCATTCTTCTGCTGCCGCTTTAGATCTGAGGTATGTGTCTTTTCCGTTTGCTGCAATTGCTTCTCCGACTTTGTACGCATTTTCATAGTGGAGTACGTAGCCTTGAGGATCTCTATATTTATCGGATAATGCAAGCAAATCTCTTAAGATCTTTTGGTTGCCTGTTTTAAGTGCCGTGTTCATGAGTGAACAATCATATGCAAGTGATTCTACCCAACATTGAACTGTTGTTCCTCCGAATTCACCGTGGTACTCGACAGATTCGTTTGACCAAAGGTCACAGCATTGCATTGTCAAGTTGCCCATTACATCGGAGTGAGCACATGTTGAGCCTTTTCCTTCTTGAGAAATCGGGATACCTGCGATTGCTTTAATGATAGTGTGTTCGTATCCGCAGTCTTTTCCGGGACCTGTTGCTCCCGCTTCGTATGCGGCAAGAGTTCTTGCTGCAGAAATACAGCGTGCAACAATTGCTGTTGTGTGTGCCAAGTTTTTGTCCAAAAGACCGCCTGCAATAAACATTGCTGTGTTTGCTTGAGCACAGTCAGTATCTCCTGCTGCCACAACTTTATTCTTTTTGGCGATGTCTGCAATATTTTGCCAAACGAAATCGATATCGCTTGTTCCGAGAACACCGATTCCGAAAAGAACGCCGGCTGTGTCGTCACGAACGATAGAATAGTCGAAAACTTCTTTACCGCCCATTGATTCTATAGAAAGCAAATCTGCTCCTTGTTTTGCACAAAGATCGAATGCTTCAAGCATTGTATCGTTTTTCTCGCCTCTTAAGGCTAAAAAGTCACGGTCTTCACGTATGTCACCGATTGTGTGTCTTAATGCACATTTAACACCGTATTCTTCATGGAATTCTTCCATAATTGTTTTTTGTGCGTGAGCTACTGCTGCACCCCAAGTCGGGTTGTTTGACATTTGTTGAACGTGTTCCGTTTCAAGAACAACTGCCGGCGCACCGATTTGAACGATTCTGTTCATTGCGTCTCTTGTTATTTTTTCGTATTCGGTTACAAGAGCTTCTTTTGAAACACCGGTGTGAGGTCTTGGTGCATAGTTCAATTCCGGAATTGCATATCCTGCACCAATTTCAAGTCCTAATCCTGCTTTTACAGGAAACTTTGATTTTCCGAAATACATTTCATCTGCGTTTGCATATGCCATTTTCGTATATCTGTTAATTGCCATATTATTCCTCCTAGTCTAATAATTTTTTCAGTATACGTCAAACTCTTTTCTAAGTGTATCCATGTTGGATCCGTTCTTCAATACAAAGTTTGCAATACTAACCGCATCTGCTGCTTGGTCTCCGTATACTCCGAGACTGTACGTTTCAACGAATTCCTGATTTACAGCACCGCCACCACATGCAAACGGAACATTTAAGCCTTTTTCAACGAGTTTATCGTTTACTTCTTTAAATGCGTACATCGTTGTTGTCATGAGTGCCGTTCCTGTCAAAATTGCCGGTTTGTGAGTGGCAACAGCTTCGACCACTTCGTCGACCGGTACATCACGACCAAGATCCACGACTTCAAAACCGTCTGCTCTAAGAAGAGCTGCTACAATGTTTTTACCTATGTCATGTACATCCCCTTCTGCAACATGGCATACGACGGTTCCTTTGGCTTTCGGAATCTCTGTTGTTTTTGTTTTACAATATTCTATACCTTCAAGCATTGCGTCTGCTGACATCATTACATTTGGTAAAAATATAATACCCTGATCATAAAGTGCGGACACGACTGCCATTCCCGGCAACAATGCTTCATCTATCAATTTAATCGGATCTTTACCTGCATCCAAGAGTTCATCCAATGCGTCAATAACGTCATCTTCTTCTCCTTCGTAAATAGCTTCCGCAACCGCTTTGAGAAGCGGATCTTTCGGATAGAGTTGTTCTGCAGCTTCGTCGGGAGTCATGGTTTTTTCCATTAAGACATTATAACGAATTAAGATGGTATCAAGATCTTCCTTTTTAAAGTCTAACAATTGCTTTTCCTCCATTACAATTTAATATTAAATTTTTGTTTAGTTTTTTATTTTGTTTAAATGTTTATAAACTAAAAAGTTGTTTTTAGTTAGAACTCGTTTCCACAAGTTCAATCTAAAAAATGCAGTTTAAATATATATAATAAATCAAGTCGATTTTTTGTTCTCAATACGCACAATTAAAAAAATATATTAAGAATTAAGAACTAACAAATTTTTTAAAAAAGACCGGCTAAACTCGAAAAAAATAAAAAAGACAATAATAATTAATATTTATGCAATAATTTTCAAAAAAAAATCAAAAACAAAGGCATCAAAAAAACAGATACCTTGTTTCAAAAAACGAGAAAAATGAAGAAAATTCCGGAATAAAAGAAAAAAGAAAGAAAATAAAAAAGAAAAAAAAGGAAGGAAATAAAAAAATGCGGTTTTAAAACTGACGGCTTACACCGTTCATTTAAATACAATTAATAACATTTAACTGTCACGAATTATAATCGAATTGTTAAATTGTTGAATTTTATAAAGATTAGGAAAGGAGTTATGAAAATATGACAGATCGTTTAGACATTTCGGCCAGAGTTGTTGAAATGAGAGAGTCCTGCAACAAGTCTAAAGAGGAAATAGCAAAGCATCTCGGAATTTCGCTTGAAGAATATGAAAAATATGAAACGGGAGAAAGCGACATTCCAATAGGAATACTCTATGAACTGGCCGGAATATACGGTGTTGATTTTACAGATTTTTTAACGGGTGTCTCGCCTAAGCTTGCCGGTTTTTGTGTAGTAAAAAAAGGAGAAGGAAAAGAAATAGAAAGATACCCCGGATATAGTTTCAAAAGTTTGGCTTACAATTTCAAAAACAGAAAAATTGAGCCGCTTCTCGTAGAAATCGACCTCGATGAAAATAAGAATATGAAACTCGTTACCCACCCGGGACAAGAATTCAATATGGTAATTGAAGGAAATGTTCGAGTAATTATAGGGTCCAATGTAGTAGATTTAAGTCCCGGCGATACGATTTATTTTGATTCTACTATACCGCACGGACAAACGGTTGTAGAAGGAAAAAATGCGAAATTTTTAACAATAATATTCCACGGTTAAATAAGAGTAAATAAGAATTACGTAGTAATCATTATAACGGAACAAGCTTTGTAATGAAATAATCTTTGTAGTTTGTAGTGGAAAAATCTTTTGTTTCCTTTTTGGTGTATCATATGAATTCGAATTCAAATAATATTAAAAATCCGATGCTTTCGAGGTTTCTTGAAAGAGAAAGCTTCGACTCTTATGAAGATTTTAAACAAAACTTTAAAATAAACGCACCCGAAAACTTTAATTTCGGATACGATGTAATTGATGAATGGGCAAAAATAGACCCGAACAGAGTTGCGCTTCTTTGGTGTAACGACCACGAGGATGAGCGAAATATAACATGGAAACAGCTTTCGGAGTACAGCAACAAATTTGCAAACGTGATGAAATCCCACGGAATTAAAAAGGGAAATCGCATATTATTTATTGCTAAAAGAAGATGGCAATATTGGCCGCTTGCGATTGCTTGTATGAAATTGGGTGCGGCATTTATCCCGGGCTCTTTTCTTTTGACTAAAAAAGATATTGAATACAGGTGCAAAACAGCCGATGTAAAACTCGTAATTACGGTAAGCGACAAATGGGTTGTAGACAATGTAAATGCAGCACTTAAAAATATGAAACATATTAAAAGGGCATATTTAACGACTGAACCGAATGCGGAGTTTGAAAATACTGAAAAAGGGATTTCATACAAACCGGACAGTTTCGAGCTGAAAGATTGGTTTGATATAACGAAAGAAGCGCGAAACACTTCAAGCAATTGGGAAAAGCCGGAAAATGAACTATTGGCGTCAGGAAACGACATGATGCTTCTGTATTTCACTTCAGGAACAACGGGGCAGCCGAAAATGGTTTTCCACGATTATTTCCATCCGCTCGGCCACATTATAACCGCTCATTATTGGCAACAGCTCGAAATTAGCGACCGACATATATCGGTATCGGATACGGGATGGGCTAAAAGCGGCTGGGGAAAATTTTACGGCCAATGGATTGTAGGAGTTTGCAATTTCGTATACGATATGGATAATTTCGTACCTGCCCGACTTCTTCAAAAGCTTCAAGATTACAAAGTTACAACATTTTGTGCACCGCCCACGATTTATCGATTCATGATTCAAGAAAAAGTAGAAAAATACGACTTGTCGAGCATACGACTTTCTTTTACGGCAGGAGAACCGCTTCAACCGGAAGTGTTCAACATATGGAAATCGTTAACGGGGCTCGATATTATAGAAGGATTCGGACAAACGGAAGGGCCTGTTTTATGTGCCAACTTCAAATGGATAAAACCGAAACCGGGTTCTATGGGAAAACCGTCACCTCTATATAATATAGATCTTATTGATGAAAACGGGGACTCAGTTCCTGCAGGAGAAGAAGGACGTATTGTCATTAAAGGATTGGATGAATACATTCCCCCGGGCCTGTTCAGAGGTTATTTTAATGATGAAGCGGCAACAAAAAATTCATGGCATGACGGAATATACTTCACAGGCGACATGGCATGGAAAGATGAAGACGGATACTTTTGGTTTGTAGGCAGATCGGACGATATAATAAAATGTTCCGGATACAGAATCGGACCTTTTGAAGTAGAATCCGCAATCCAGGAGCACCCTGCCGTTTTGGAATGCGCGGTTACATCAATTCCCGATAAAATAAGAGGAGAGGTTGTAAAAGCAACTATAATTTTGACAAAAGAATACGAGCCAAGCGAAGAACTTGTAAAAGATATTCAAAACCATGTAAAAAAGGCAACGGCACCGTACAAATACCCAAGAGTAATAGAATTTGTAGACGAATTGCCGAAAACCGTTTCAGGAAAAATAATAAGAAAAGAAATAAGAAGAAGAGATGAAGAGAAATATAAAAAAGAATAAATATCGACTAACTAACCAACTAACTGTTGAAACTGAAAAGTTGCAAAACTAACTGTTGAAGCTGAAAAGTTGCAAAACTAACTGTTGAAGCTGGAAAGTTGGAAAACTAACTGTTGAAACTGAAAAGTTGAAAAATGAAAAGTTGAAAAACGAAAAGTTGAAAAACGAAAAGTTGAAAAACGAAAAGTTGAAAAACTGATTTGTTGATTGATAAATCAATCAACAAATTTCCTTTTTTCAATCAAAATACTTCAATCAAAATACTTCAATCGGATTCTTCTCCGCTTTTTTTTTAGGTAAAACTACTGTTAATATACCGTTTGAAAGTTTTGCCGTTGCCCTTTCTTCATCGATTTCGACCGGGATATGGATTCCGCCTTCATAAGAATTGTAAAATCGTTCTCTTCGTATATATTTTCCGGATTCTTCTTCGTGATATTCTGCAACTATTGTTAAAACGCGGTCTTGAATTTCAAGAACAATATCTTTTTTTGTGACGCCGGGAACGTCGGCACGAAGAATGATTTCATCTTTTCTGTCGATTAAATCCATAAGCGGAGCTTGGCTGTATTTGCCTGCGCCGGAACCAGATTTAACCGGTCTTCTCATAAACTTGTTGAAAAAACTGTTTAAACGCTTAGGAGCCGATTCTTTACCGTCCATTTTTTGGGTTTCGTCTTTTGTCATAAACTTTAATCTCACTCTCGATTATTTTTGTATGAATGTTTATTTATTAAAGAATGTTTATTTATTAATGATAGTTATATACATTTAATTATAAATAATTACCAGTTCCAAATTATCAATTTCGATATAATTCCGATATAAAAACAAATATTTATTCATAGATGCGATTTTCTCTTAAATTTTTAAAGCATAAGTTTGAAAAATATGGTAAAAGTTAAATATTAGCGCCATAAGAATGCATAAAATACAAGAAAAATTATAGAGAGAACTAAAACATTGACCAGCGTTTCAATCGATGTGCCAAAAATAATAGGTAAAGGACCAATCATAATAATTCCGGCAAAACTCGGATCTTCGGCTAATTCAATGGTTAGAAGGAAACCGATAATTACAAAAGCAATTAGAAGAGAAATTAATATAACCCCGTTTCTTGCGATTTTTTCCTGAATTTTCATAACTTTTCGAACCTTTTGCATGTTAATTGGAATAGTTTAACATTTTTTATATTAAAATATCTTTAAAAAATATCAAAAGAATATTATCAAATGAACATATTAAAATATAATGATTGATGTTATAATATAAAATGTGTAATAAATGTGTAATGCTAAAAAAGTTAAAACATAAATTAAAAAACATAAATTAAAAAAACATAAAACAAAAAACATAAAACAAAAAACATAAAATATAAAACAAAAAAAAACAAAATGATGATGTGAGATACCATGTTTGAACGAAATTCAAATTCTGTTGAAGATACGATTTCAGCGCCTTATATTAAAAAAAATACGGAAAAGGAAATAAATTACTCTTACGGTAAAGAGAAAGAGCAGGAAAATATTCCAAAAGAGTTAACGGAAGAAATAAATACGCTAAGAATTGAAAATGCCGAGCTTCAGGCAAATATACTTAGATTTAACCAAGCTTTAGATGACCACAGAAGAGAAATAAGAAGGCTTAAATCACAAATAGAAGAAATGACGCAACCGCCGTTTTTTGTTGCAACGGTAACGGAGTGTTTCGAAAACGATGTGCTCATAAAAATGCACGGAAACAATCAAGAAGTGTTGTCACATGTTATACCCGAGCTTAGAGGAAAACTTGAACCCGGAATGAGAATTACAGTAAACGGAGCCTATGTTGTAATGGATATTCTGACTCAGTCAACCGATGTAAGAGCGCAAGTTATGGAACTGATAGCGGCACCCGATGTAACTTACGACATGATAGGCGGACTTGACGACGTAATCCAGGAAGTTATTGAAACTGTCGAACTGCCTCTTACGCACCCCGAACTTTTCGAAGAAATCGGAATTGAACCGCCGTCGGGAGTTATATTGTACGGTGCGCCCGGAACGGGAAAAACGCTTATCGCAAAAGCTGTTGCATCACAAGCGAAAGCAACGTTTATAAGAATGTCCGGATCGGACCTTGTTCAAAAATTCGTAGGAGAAGGGGCAAGGCTTGTAAAAGATATTTTTGAAATGGCAAGATCAAAATCCCCTGCTATCTTGTTTATCGATGAAATCGATGCGGTCGGCGGAATGAGGACTTTTGACGGAACGAGCGGGTCTGCCGAAGTAAATAGAACAATGATTCAGCTTCTTGCGGAAATGGACGGTTTTGACACATCAGGGGATGTAAAAGTTATGGCCGCAACTAACAGAATCGATTTATTGGATCCTGCACTTTTGAGACCGGGAAGATTTGACAGAGCAATTGAAGTTCCGATGCCTGATGAAAAAGCAAGACTGGAAATTTTAAAAATACACACAAAGAAAATGAATCTTGGTGAAGATGTAAGTCTTAAAGAAATTGCAAAAAAGACAAAAGGATTTAGCGGTGCCGATTTAAGCGCACTTTGTAAAGAAGCCGGAATGTTTGTTCTTAGAAGAAAAGAAACAAAAATAAAAATGGAGGATATGATAAAGGCTTCCGAAAAAGTTAAAAAAGAAGCAACAAAAACAAATGCACCTTACTCAATGTTTGTATAAACAATATATAAAATATTATATAAAACATCATATAAAATATTATATGAAATATAATATAAAAAGTATCGAAAAAAGTTATAATAAAAATTATATGTAATTATAAACATATAGTAAAGCAAAAATAAAAGCATATAACGATGGATTCTATGCTTTATTTTTGTAATTATTGATGTTTCAGTATAATTGTCAGAATAACGATTAATGTTTATTTATAATAATAATTATAATGAAAATTAATATTTTTATAATTTATTAAATATTTTAAAACGTGTCTAAAAAGTAAAAAGATGTGATTTAAATGGGATTGTTTGAAGCGGCAAAAAGATTTGTAAAATCTCAACTCCTTGATGTAATTGAGTGGTCCGACACAACTACGAACACAATGGTTTACGAGTTCCCGATGGGTGACAAAGAAATCATGATGGGTGCAAAGTTAACTGTTCGGGAATCTCAAGTTGCAATATTTATGAACGAGGGACAAATTGCGGATATATTCGGCCCGGGTATGCACAAACTTGATACGTCCAACATGCCGATATTGACAAAGATAATGTCATGGCCGTACGGTTTTAATTCACCGTTTAAGGCAAATGTATACTTTGTAAACACCAAACAGTTTACGGATCAAAAATGGGGAACTGCAAATCCGGTAATGATGAGAGATCCTGATTTCGGAATAATAAGAGTTCGTGCATTCGGTATTTATTCATTTAAAGTAGAAGACCCGGCGAAATTCCTTAGAGAAGTTTTCGGAACGAATTCGCTCTTTACAGTTGACGGAATAAACGAACAGCTCAGAAAAACTATTGTATCGGGATTAAGCGATGCAATTGCCGAGTCAAAAATACCGGCACTCGACATGGCTGCAAGTTATGATGAGCTCGGGGAATATGTTAGGAAAAAAATGGATGAAAGATTCGATGTTTTCGGATTGACAATTCCTACACTCGTAATTGAAAACATATCACTTCCGGAAGAAGTCGAAAGAGCAATGGATCAGCGTGCACAGGTCGGAGCATTGGGAGATGCCATGGCCGGATTTACACAATACCAAGCTGCACAAGCACTTCGTGACGCTGCACAAAACGAGGGAGGAGGTCTTGCAAGTGCCGGAGTCGGACTTGGAGCGGGTGTCTCTTTGGGACAAGTAATGGGAGGTGCTTTTGCATCTCAACAACCTTACGGTTATCCGCCGCAACAAGGTTATCCGCCACATCAAGGATATCCCCCGCAAGGACAAGCACACCAACAGCAAGCAACACAAAAAACAGCGGCTGCAGCTGCTGCGGCAACAATAACCTGCATAGAATGTAAAGCTGAACTGCCTGCCGGTTCGAAATTCTGCATGAACTGCGGAAAAAGTCAAGCTCCGGAAGAAAAGTTCTGTCCGAATCCGGAATGCGGCAAAAAGGTTGTTGGAAAATTCTGTATGGAATGCGGAACTAAAATAGAATGAATTTAATAAAACTAATAAATAATCGAAATATAAAAGATTGAAATGAAAAAACTCATTTCAATCTTTTTTTTTGGCCGTATATATAATTTAGAAAATATATAAAGAAATTATATAACGATTTTATAAATAGTAATCTGTTGGTGTTAAATCATGTATAGTGATGCTAAAAAAGAACAAATGAAAAACTACAAATGTAAAAACTGCGGCGGTGCATTCCTTTTTGACCCGGTTACACAGAAAATGAAGTGCGAAAGATGCGGAACTGTTGAAGATTTTCAAGATGTTGACGAATCGGGGGGAAAATTGGAAAAAGTTGAAATAAACACATATGATTTCAATTTGGAAGAACACAAAGATTTTACAGGCTGGGCAGACGAAATTCGTGTATACAGATGTTCATCGTGCGGTGCTACAACTACTTTGGACAAATATCACATTTCGACTCAGTGTCCTTTTTGCGGTTCATCACAGGTTCAAAAAACGAATATGTCTCCCGGGATTAAGCCGGAGTATTTAATTCCGTTTCAAGTTACACAAACCAAAGCGGAAGAGTTGTTCAAAGAATGGATTAGAGGACAATTCTTTGCAAAAAGCGGTGTAAAGCAAAAACAAGATTTAGACAGATTCAAAGGTGTGTACTTACCTTTTTGGAACTTTGATGCTTTTATGGAATCGTATTATAAAGCGAGATTAGGATTTGACGAACAAGACTCGGACGGAAACACAAGTACGAGATGGAGAAGAGAAAGCGGCACATACGCCAGAGATTACAGCGATGTACAAGTAACGGCATCGGAAACTATCGAGCATGAACGAGTCGTTAGTATATATCCTTATAATATGAAAGAATTAAGACCTTATGATATGAACTTTTTATCCGGATTTACCGCCGAGAGATACAGCATAGGAGCGGCGGAAGGATTTGAAACTGCAAAATCTATGATAGACAGCAGAGCACGCTCGGAAGTTACAGAAAAATTAAGAAACAAATATAACCCCGACCGAATAGAAATTACAAGCTTTCAAATGAACTTATCAAATGTGAAATATAAACACATACTTGCTCCTGTTTGGGTTTCCGCATTTACATACAACGGAAAAACATATCGATTTTTAATAAACGGACAAACCGGAAAAGTAGACGGAAAATTCCCGATAAGTTGGTTAAAAGTAGCAATTGTAAGTATAGTAATTACATTGGTTATACTGATCGTGATTTATATATTTATGAAAATGTCGGAATTTTAAGCATTTTGTGATAAATTTTGCAATAAATAATAAAATACCGGCTTTTTTAAAAACCGGTATTTTATTATTTATGTTTTTTCGGACGGTGGCCGGAATATTTATAACAGACTGTGTCCGGATTTTTCTTAACAGCCAAAGCCCGTGATTCTTTTTTTAATTACAGACAGTGTCTGGAATATTTTTTTAACAGCCAAAGCCCGTGATTCTTTTTAAAAATTACAGACAGCGTCTGGAATATTTTTTTAACAGCCAAAGCCCGTGATTCTTTTTAAAAATTACAGACAGTGTCCGGAATATTTTTTTAACAGCCAAAGCCCGTGATTCTTTTTTTTATTACAGACAGTGTCCGGAATTTTATAACAGATAGCACCCGTTATTCTTTTTAAATAGTAGTCAGCGTTCGGAATATTTTTAAAAATATTACAGACAGTGTCTGGAATTTTTATAACAGACGATGTTCGGATTATTATTTTAGAACAGTTAGCGTCCGTTATTATTAAAAAAAAAATACAGACTGCGTCTGGAATTTTTTAGTACAGACGGTGTCCGGAATATTTT
Organism: Candidatus Methanofrustulum fimipullorum; assembly: GCA_012518265.1. Classification (GTDB taxonomy): domain Archaea; phylum Halobacteriota; class Methanosarcinia; order Methanosarcinales; family Methanosarcinaceae; genus Methanofrustulum; species Methanofrustulum fimipullorum. Next base: position 11,245 of record JAAYST010000034.1, read on the forward strand.
TAAAAATAGTAATCAACGTTTGTTATTTCGTTTATATCGTAGACGACACATTTAATCAGGTTATTTTCTGCGTTTTTGTATGCTTTTTTAAGTCCTTCTTTCGTCCCGAATCTTTTATTTTTATTTTTTAGAAAATGATGTTTTATAGATTCCATTTCCACTTTATCTTTAAATTCTCTTTTATCTAAAAGCATAGACATTTTTACAATTTTTTCGTCATAGTCGCTGTGTTTATTGAGTTCAAAGGAATCTAATTTTTTTTCAAGTCCTTCACATTTGCAATAGTCCAATCTGCCCGAAATTGTATAAAAAGGAAAAGTTTTGCAAAGATCCGGCCTAAAATCATAAATTAAACAATGGTTTTTTATTTTGTCGTCTAAAAAAATGCAATCTCCCGATTTTTTACGGCTGAGCATTCTGCCGGGAGTATGAACAAAACCATCTTCATCAATTTGAAAAGAAATGTTTTCTAAGATTTTATACATATTTAACTTGTGTTCACAAGTTTCGGATTCCTCATCAAAATTGTACAAATCAGGAATTAAAGGAACCGTAAATTCATCAGGGGAGAGGTTTATTTTTTCAGATATTTCTTCGATTTCATCAAAACGAACATATACGGCATTATCACCGAAACGACCCGAACAACATTTACCGCATTTTTTACAACTGAAATTAAAAAATTTCAACTGATTTTCCATAATATCACAAATTTGACGTTTTTAAAGTTTTTATTATTTTTGATTTTTTTAAATTTTTTGATTATTTTTTTCTTTTTTTTATTTTTTGATTATTTTTGTTTTTCTTTTTTGCTTTTTTTATTTTTTAAAATTATTCCAATTTAATTCCTTTGACGGTAATTCCGCTTGATACGATTTTTCCTACACGTTTTCCGCCCGTTATTCCCATTACGAGCAAAGCTTCACTTTCGGGACAAATTATTACAAAACCCATTCCCATGTTAAAAGTTTTATACATTTCCTCGTCGCTGATTTTTCCGAGTTCTTGGATAAAATCAAAAATTTCCGGAGGTTTTATAGGGTCGTCTATTTCAAATCCGAGATTTGAAATCCTTCTCAGTTTTAAAAGGCCGCTTCCTGTTATGTGAGCAAGGCCGTGAACTTCACATTTCTCAAGAACGTCCAAAACTTCCATGTAAATTCTGGTCGGTTCCAAAACCTCATCACCAATCGTTCTTCTTGAATTGTAAGGGCAATAGTCCTGATATTTAAAAGGAGATTCTCTGAACACTTTTCTTACAAGAGAATAACCGTTGCTGTGAATTCCGCTGCTGGGAAGACCGATTATAACATCGCCTTCACGAATTTTTTCTCCTGTAAAAATTCTATCTTTCGGAACAATACCGATACAAGTTCCGGCAAGGTCAAAACCTTTAATAACATCGGGAAGAGTTGCCGTTTCGCCTCCGACTATCGACATTTTTGAAATTTCTGCGCCTTTTGCAAGTCCAATTCCTATTTGCTCCGCAAATCCGGGTTTGTGTTCTTCCAAAGCCAAATAATCGACAAAAGCAATAGGTTCCGCACCGACCGCCAACAAATCGTTTACATTCATTGCAATACAGTCAATTCCTATAGTATCCCATTTTTGCATATCATTTGCAATAAGAACTTTCGAGCCTACTCCGTCTGTTGTAATCGCAATTGCAAAGTCTCCAAAATCCAAAAGACCCGCATAGTGCCCGATATCGGACATCGGAGCACCGAGACCTGTTCTTTTATAATTCATATGTTTTGTTAAAGATTTTATAGTTTCAACTTCTTGACCGATATCAACACCGGATTTAGCATATGTTGCCGATTCACTTTGTTTTGACATAAAAACCACAAGACTTTCCTTTTATTAAAATTAAAAATTTAAAATTTAAGAATTAATATTTATTTATTTGATTTATTTTTCATGAGATTTTTTGCTCATTCAATTTTGTCGAGTTCGAATTCCGAATGCAAAGCCCCGACAGCTTTTGCCGTATCTGACGAATCTACAACACACGAAATATTATATTCCGACGAACCCTGACTTATCATAATTATATTTATATTCTGTTTTCCGAGAGCTGTAAAAACACGTCTTGCAACTCCCGGAGTTCCTGCCATTCCTGCACCTACTACGGCTACAACGTTTATATTGTTTCTGTATTCAATATTGATATTTCCTCCGAATTCCGATTCTATTGCATTTAACGCTTTTATCTTATCGACATCGTTTATGATAAAAGAAATGCTCGACTCGGATCCTTGACTTACGAGACGAACGCTTATATTGTTTTCTGCAAGTGCCGTGAACAGTTTTCCTATGTGCCCTGACGTCCCAACCATTTCAACGCTTGAAACATTTACAAGCGAAATCTTACTAATCGTACTTATCGATTTTACAACATTTTTAAATTTATTGTCTTCCGCAACTACGAGAGTTCCGTCAAAGTCCGGTTTAAAAGTGCTTTTAACACGAACCGGAATATTGTATTGCATCGCAGGCTCAATCGTTCTCGGGTGCAAAACTTCCGCACCTAAAGATGCAAGTTCCATTGCTTCTTTGTAAGATATGAATTTGAGAGTTTTTGCCGATTTGACTATTTTCGGGTTTGCCGTCATAATTCCGTCAACTTCTTTCCAAAGCCAAATTTCGTCCGCTTTAATCCCGACACCGATTATTGATGCCGAATAATCGGAACCGCTTCTACCAAGAGTCGTTATATTTCCGGATTCGTTGACCCCGATGAATCCGGTTACAATCTGAACGGAATTTTCAAGACCGGGAGATAATATTCTGTTAATGTTTTCATAAGATTTTAAAAGAGGCCTTGCGTTTCCGTAAACGGAAGTAGTAACAATTCCCGCATCACCGCCCGTGTAAAACGTTGACGGAACTCCAGCTGAACGAAGAGCGCCGGAAATAACAGGTGCCGCCAGGCGTTCTCCGAAAGAAGAAATATTGTCTTTTGAGCGCGGCGTAAGCTCACCCAAATAACAAATTCCCAACATAATTTTTTCAAGCTCATCGAGTCCGCCGTTTAAATGTCCGATTACCTCTCCCAAAATTTCAGGATCTTTTATAGAAATGTTTGCCGCATCAATATGTTTTTTTCTAATCTTTTCAATAAATTCCGGAATTGCGGAAAATTTCCCGGCAAGACAGGCATTTGACGTTTCAAGCAAGCTGTCCGTTACTCCTTCCAAAGCCGATGTCACCACCACGACTTTATGACCGAAATCAAAGTAACTTTTTAAAAGACTCGAGACATGCTTAATTTTCTCCCCGTTTCCAATAGACGTTCCGCCGAATTTCATGACTATTTTCATAAACCATACCTGTTTTTGTATTGTGAATTAATAAATTATAATGAGAATGAATAATGAGAATAAACTAATAAAAATTAATGCTTAAGAAATAGAACATATGGTATTTAAATTATATAATATATTCTTTAATCGTTAAATAAAAATAAATAAAAGATAGAACCAATATAAAATATTCTAATAAAATATTCTAAATAAAATATTCTAATAAAATATTCGAAATAA
>JAAYST010000035.1 GCA_012518265.1 Candidatus Methanofrustulum fimipullorum
TTCTTTATTATTTTAAATTCTTTATTATTTTAAATTCTTTATTATTTTAAATTCTTTATTATTTTAAATTCTTTATTATTTTAAACATCTGTATGTTTTATATGTTTTTTGATTATAAAACTGCTTGGGAAAAATCGTGCAATTTCAATAATTAGTTAAAAAACACGCTTTTAATACATTTTTATTACTTTTTATATTTTTAATACATTTTTTTTCATTTTTTTGCATTTTTTATGCATTTTTATTTCAATTAATTGATTAATTAACCGTTATACTTATAAATTTAAAGGCTATATTTATTTCAATACATACGGCGATTATTTATGAACAAAGTACATTTGAATCCCAGAAACTCTTTTACAATTTTGTGTGCGGAAGATTTGTTTAACGGCAATGTTGCAAAATCTTATTTCGAAGAGCTTGATTTATCAGCAGGTCTTGATCTTTATGATGAAATAATGTCTTTATATCCGTTATACCCGGAAATAATTGTTAACCGTAAATATGCAGTTCGAACATTTGCAGAATCTCTTTCCGATTCTCTTTCCGACGGTTGCCAAGTTATCGTGTTAGGTGCGGGTTGGTCGCCGGTCGGTCTTGAACTTTTAACTCGTTCCGGAAACGTTTTAAAGCTTATGGAAGTCGACAGATCTTGCATGGATGAAAAGCGTGAGCTTTACGAATATATTTGTCCGGATGTTAAAAATCGCATAAGTTTTATTCAAAAAGACGTTTCAAATCTTGATTTGTACGATGAATTTTTTATTGAAGGCTACAATAAAAGACTTCCCTCAATCGTAATTTTGGAAGGAATAAGTTACAATATTTCTCAAGAGGCGCTTGAGAGAATTATACGCTTTTTCAGTTCCGTTTCTTCATATAGAGATCCCGATGTAGATATGTATTTCCTTTTAGAATATATGGTTGATGACGATTTATTGTCAAATGAATCAGTCTTAAAACGAAGAAATATTCATCGTTTAATAAACAACAATAATGATCCGACAACATATACGTACGAAGACATAGAGTCTATGTTTACTGTTTACGGCGGGGATATATTTGAGCACTTGACTATGCAGGATATCGAAAAAGAGCGTTTCGATGAAGATGATTGCGTTTTCGAAAACGATGACAATTGGATTGAATGCATAATGGGAAAACTTTAATGCTGTTCGGGTTCGGTTTTGTATGTTAAAAAATCAAAAAGTACGCAGAACTTTAATAGTTGTCGGTCTTCTTGTTTTAGTTTTTTTCGCAGGACTTTCATGGCATTTCGGAAAGTCAATCGATTCGGCAGCTCCCGACTCCCCGGAAGAAAAAACTTTTGTCAAATACTATTTCATTTCAAAAATTTTGTCAGCCGTCGGATTTTTAATTGCAATAATTCCGAGTACGCTTGAGTTGAAATATGAAGTTGAAAAACTGACAACCAAAAAAACAGAAAATGAAGAAAATGAAGAAAATGAAAATAATGAAGATAATGAAGGAAATGAAGATATAAAACAAAGTGATGAAAAATCCGAAAAAGAAGAAAATATTAATAATCATCCTACAAACTGAACAGCTTTTAAATCGATATCGTCGTGTATGAAAAGGATATTTTCTTCATCCAGTATTTGAAATTCCGTAATTTGTTTTTTAAGCGATTCCATTCCGGGATTTTCTGTAGGGTAGTGTCCGGCATCTATTAAATTCATATTTTCTCTTTCGCGCAAGACGTCGCTATGTTTTAATTCGGATGATATAATCGTATCAACGTTTAAGCTCTCTGCAATTTTTAAAAAGTCTTTGTTAAAGCAGCTGCCTCCGCAAACGGCAACTTTTTCAACCGGATTTTCTCCTACATATACAAGAGTCGTTTTAAGTTTATTTGAAACGTGTTTTGCAAAAGAATCTAAAGACTGCTTTTCTACATATCCAACGGCACCGATTTTCAACAATTCGACATCTTTTAAACCCACTATTCTGCTCAACGCATCATTTGTCCCTGATTCGGCTTTATCGAAATTTGTATGCATACAATAAATCGAAATATTGTTGTCAAATGCGATTTTCAACTTTTTTGAAAGTTCAAATCCTATTTTTGAAGTCGGATGAAAAATAGGATTGTGATGGCATATTAACACATCTGCTTTAAATTTGGCCGCATCCGTCAACACCTTTTCCGTTACATCAAGACAAACGGCAATTTTTTTAATTTCAGCCTCATCCGGCATCATGTCCAAAACAAAACCTATTCTTTCAGAATCGTATTCTTCCGCAAGTTCCGGCGATGCAATCGTTTCCAATATTTCAGTTAATTTTTCCTTTGAAACAGATTTCATAAATGATATAAAGGAAGCAAATAATAAATAAGTATTTCATTTTGTTAACATCCGTCAATATCGAAATGTATATATATTTAAAAACACTTCCAATGTACACTATTTTAATCAATCTATTCTTCTTTTTAACGTGCGGAGATAGCCAAGCGGCCCACGGCGCCGGTCTTGAAAACCGGTGGTGCCTCGCACCTCGGGAGTTCAAATCTCCCTCTCCGCGTCTATTTTTATTGGGAACGGAGAAATTTATATTAAAAATTATGTAACCATTTTTCCGGTCAAATATTTTTCGTAAGCGTACAAATCAATAAAACCGTGTCCGCTTAAGTTGAACACGATTGTCTTTTTTTCTCCGGTCTTTTTGCATTCCTCCGCCCTTTTAAGAACCGCTGCAATAGCATGACAAGACTCCGGTGCCGGAATTATTCCTTCCGCTTTTGAGAACAGATGGCCCGCTTTAAAAACATCATATTCCCTGTACGATTCGGCTTTACAAAACCCGGAATTCAATACTTGACTTAAAAGCGGTGCCATCCCGTGATATCTCAAACCGCCAGCGTGCTGTGCAGGAGGCACAAATTGACAACCAAGCGTGTACATCTTTAAATCCGGCGTTTTTCCGGCTGCATCGCCTGAATCGTATCGATATTCTCCTTTAGTCATTGAAGGACAAGTACTGGATTCAACACCGATTGCTTGAATATCGCTTTTTTTGTCTATAATATCTTTTACAAACGGGAAAATTAGTCCGGCGAAGTTGCTTCCGCCTCCGCAACATCCGATTAAATAGTCTGGAGTCGTGTCTATAATTTCCATTTGCTTTTTAAGTTCGAGACCGATAATCGTTTGGTGCAACAAAACATGGTTTAAAACGCTTCCGAGAGAATATTTTGCATTCGGCTGTTTCATTGCATATTCTATTGCTTCGGTTATAGCAATACCTAAAGTTCCGGGTATATCGGGCGTTTGTTTTATTATTTCTCTTCCGTACTCGGTTTCCATACTCGGCGATGATACAACATTTCCTCCCCATAAATTTATAAGAGTTTTTCTTTGAGGTTTTTGTTCAAAACTTGAGCGTACCATAAATACTTTACAGTCCATTTCAAACAGATTGCATGCATATGCAAGCGCACATCCCCATTGGCCTGCTCCTGTCTCCGTTGTCAATAATTCGGTTCCGTCTTTCATGTTATAGTAACATTGGGGAACAGATGAATTTACTTTGTGACTTCCGGTCGGGCTTTCTCCCTCATATTTATAATATATTTGTGCAGGAGTCTTAAGAATTTTTTCAAGCCTAACTGCTCTTCTAAGAGGATTTGGTCTCCACATTTTATAAATTTCCAAAACTTCTTTCGGAATTTTTGCATACCTTTCATTGCTCATTTCTTGCATTATTAGGCTTTTCGGGAAAATCGTTTCCAAATCCTCAGCTTTTGCAGGCTCACCTGTAAACGGGTTCAAAGGAGGTTCCGGCGGATCCGGTAAATCGGGAACTATATTGTACCAATACTTAGGCATTTCATTTTCATCAAGATTAATTTTAATTTGAACCATATAACCAACTCTGTGAAAAATTATAAAAAACAAAAAATAAATAAAAACAAAAACAAAAAAACTACAATATTGTATATTTTTATACATTATAGTTATTTTTTTTAACAATATTGTATAGTATATTTCTTCTATATATATTTATTGTAAATCAAAATTTTTCAAAATTTACAAATGTTTTATAACTTACAAATGTTCTAAAACTTACAAATAGTTTTAAATCATGAAATACATAAAAAGAATTGAAATGAAAGATACACTTACGGGCTACGGTTGTGCGTTCGGCGGAGGTACAGTTATAAATGCGATTGCTTCTTGGTACGGCTGCGCATTCGGAATTGACCTTAAAACATACGCAAAAGTCACTATCGATTTGTCGAACAAAACGACAAGAAACGATAGAGTTTTAGGAAAAATACGGAGTATTTCGTCAACGTTTTCAAAATTTAACGGCTCATCAAAAAGTATAACAGTAACAGATACTCAATTGCCGGAAATAACAGATACCAAATCGCAGGAAATATCTGATGTTCAATTGCCGGAAATATCAGATACTTCATTGATTGAAAATTGTGTTTTAAAAGTCCTGAATCATTTTGATTTTCCTTATTTTGCAACCGTTGAAACAAGATCGGAAATTCCCGTAGCATCCGGTTTAAAAAGCAGCACGGCCGCCGCTCACGCGGCAATTCTTGCAACACTTGACGCAATCAATGAAACGCTTTCGGAAGAATAGATTATAAATTTAGGCGTTGATGCGTCTCTTGAAGAGAAAAAATCGATAACTGGCTCATTTGATGACGCATGCGCTTCAATGTACGGAGGAATTTGTTTTACTAACAACAAAACGAGAACTCTCATGAAACGAGAAATGTTTGCCAAAAACATTATAATATTTATTTCACCAAGAAAAGTGTATAGCGGGCAAACATCGAAACAGCGTACCAAGTACATATCAAAAGAAGTAAAGGAAGCTTTCGATTCCGCATTTTCGGGAAATATTAATGACGCAATGATTCAAAACGGTCTTTTGTATTGCGATGCGTATAATTTCAATTCCGAATTGATTAAAACGGGACAAAATTTGAATATTCCCGTAGGACTTAGCGGAACCGGTCCGTCTTTTATCGGTCTGCTTTCTGAAACCGAAACAGAAACCGAAACAGAAA
>JAAYST010000036.1 GCA_012518265.1 Candidatus Methanofrustulum fimipullorum
AAAATTTTTATTAAAATTTTTATTAAAACTTTTGATAAAATTCTTATCAAAATTCTTATCAAAAATAACAATTGGACGCCTTTGGTTTAGCAAAAGATTTTCATTTTCTTTTGTTAAGTTCGATATTTTTTTTGCTGAGTTTAAATTTCGCACCATCAAAGCAAAGGGTTGATTAGGTCTATTGAGCCTTTTTCTTAAATTTTCAACTGCAAAATCATCGTTTGCGTTGCAAACGAGATGAAAACCGCCATACCCTTTAACCGCAATTGTTTTCCCAAGTGATATCATTTTTGCGGCTTCTTTAAAAGCATCAAATCCGCTTGATGAATATTTGACATCGTCTCCGTCAGATAAATAAAATTGACTTACAGGACCGCAATCAGGACAACACGTCGCCTGTGCGTGATATCTTCGGTCTTCCGGATTTTCGTACTCTAAAAGGCAGAGTTTGCACATCGGAAAATCGTCCATAGACGTATTTACGCGGTCATAAGGCAGAGAACGAATAGTAGTATAACGAGGACCGCAATTTGTACAAACTGTGAAAGGATAAAGATAGTGTCTGTCGTTTTTGTCATTAATTTCATTTAAGCAATCGTTGCAAATCGCCGTATCCTGAGGCAAAATCGAATCAAAACCCTCACCCGTTTTACTCGAAATTATATAAAAATCGTCATAAGGATAATTATTGGAATTATTGGGATTATCAAAATTATTCAAATTATCAAAATTATTCAAATTATCAAAATTATTGGAATTATCCAAACTATCAAAACTATCAAAAAAATTGGCACCTTGCGAACTACCGTCCGCCGTTATTTGTTTTTTATAAATATCTACAGAATCTATTCTTGCTAAAGGAGGAGCGTTTTCATACAAATCCGATAAAAAGGAATCGCAACCGTTTTTATCGGAAATTATATTAATTTCGACCATATTTCCCATATTGCAAACAGAACCTTTGAAACCTCGTTTCTTTGCAATTTTATAAACAAACGGACGAAAACCAACACCCTGAACAACACCTTTTACATGAAAAGTGTACAAAAACAGATTTTCGGACATGAAAGAACCAACGGATAAATTAAACAGATAAATTATTTAGATTATTTAGATTATTCAGATTATTTTGATTGTTCAAATAATTCTGATTATACAAATTATTCAGAATTTCCGGAATTTTCAGAATTTTCTCGACTTTCCAAGAGTTGTTTTTCTCGACTTTCAAGGAGTTGTTCAACTTCGTTAATTACCGCATCGATTGCCCTTTCGAACGATTTTTCAACTGGCGGTGACAATTCTGTTGTAAAGTCGTAAACGTTCATGGGAGCGCGTATAGAAATCCCGATAAAAATAATATTTGGGAGCCCTTGAAGTGCTTCAGCGATTTTCAGTGTTTCGGGAACTGTTATATCGTGAGCCGAAAGAAGACCTCCGATTTCACGACCTTCAAGCAAATCGGCACCCGTAAATCTCAAAATTGAACCAATCGATTCCCCGCTTTTAACCGCATCAACCATAATCACATTTTCAACATCATCTAAAAAAGGAAGCATATCGAGCCCGCAGACCCCTAAATCGTAGATTTCAACATCTTTTAAGCAAGGAATATCGGGAGCCCTTCGCTCAAGTTCTTGGACGATACGAACACCGATTCCGTCATCCCCCATTAAAAGACTGCCAAATCCGAGTATTCTAATATACTGTTTTTCCATAAAATCAACCTTAATAAAAATAAATAGAACCCGAAAATCCGAGAACCAAGAATAACAAAAACAATATGAAAGAAGGAATCAAGATATATTTAAAACTAATCGGATAAATAAATTGAAAAAAAAAAATAAAAAAAATCAGTCGCCGTTTATCTTGGATAAAAGATATCCTTCGCGAACTCCGGACGGGCTTAAAATTATTTTTTTAGACTTTGTTTCGTCCATAATTGTTGAAAGTATAATGAGACCGTAAGGCAGAGAACGCACGCGGTCGGGGGCAATTTGTAGAATCGACAAGTAAAGGCTTTTATCTTTGGATACTATGCTTTCAACAAAATTGGATATTAAATTCAACGGAATACTTTTCGAAAAAATAGGGGAATAAATATCGGCAATTTGATCTCTGTTAAATATATATTCCGAGTAACTTACTGATTCTGCAAAACTGTATTTTGTATTTTTGGACATTTCGTGTGTGTAAATTTTGCCGATTGCACGCAAAGTGCCTCCAACTCCTAAAATCGGCTTGTCCGCTCCTTCTTTAATTCCGCCTGCTTTTTCCAATTCATTTATAACAATTTTTCTAACCCGCTTAAGTTCGTCACGATTTATATAAGATCTCCTCGGAGATGCAGGTACAAGATTTAATGAACCGATCGGCATACTGAACGCTTTTAATATTTCTCCTTTTTCGAATATTACTACTTCAGTACTTCCTCCGCCAATGTCAACTAAAACACCGTCGGTCATATTTACAGAACTTGTGGCACCTATGTAACACTTCTTAGCTTCTTCCTCGGCCGATAAAATTTCAATTTTCGTTCCTGTAGATTTTTGAATAGTTTTCAAAACGGAATTTCTGTTTGTAACGTTTCTGATTGAAGCTGTTGCAAAAACATAAACGGAATCGACGTCTTGCTTTTTTAAAATCCTGTTATAAGACTTCAAAACGGAAATTGCACTCTGAATACCGGCATCGGTCATTTTTCCTTTATTAACAAAAGAAGCCAGACCCACCATAGTCTTTTCTTGGAAAATAATAGATATGGGAAATTTATCAGAAAAAACACCATTCTGTTGCTTGTTTTCCTCTCCGTTTTCTTCCTCTTTTCTTTTTCCTTTCCCTTCCAAATACTCCCCCAGATCGTAAACGGAAAGACGAATAGTGTTGGAGCCAATATCTATTATAGCATATTTCATATAACCACGGCAATTAAAGAAACTGTAACAGCTTGTTTAAAACAAAAATAATAATTGAACAAGCATACAAAGTATAAAAAACAAGCTGTTATTAAGAAAAAAATAGATTTAAGAAAAGATGAAAAAGGAATTACAAAAAAGTATGAAATAAAGAAGAATTATAAAAGAAGAAAATATATAAAAAAAAAGAAGAATTATAAAAAAAAATATAAAAATATTATAAAAAGGGAAATATATGAGAAAGAATTATAAAAAAGAAAATATATAAGAAAGAATTATAAAAAAAAGAAAATATATAAGAAAGAATTATAAAAAAAAAAAATATATAAGAAAGAATTATAAAAAAAGAAAATAAAAATGAGATTATAAAATAATCTCAATATCGAGTTCTTCTGCCAATTCTTTATATCTGTTTCTGATTGTAACTTCCGTGACACCTGCCACTTCTGCTACTTCTCTTTGCGTTTTTCTGTCGCCGCATAAAATTGATGCGATATATATAGCAGCTGCCGCAACTCCAGTAGGACCGCGTCCGCTTGTGAGTTCTTTTTCGGATGCTTGTCTTAATATTTCAATGCTTTTTGCTTGAACGTCGCCTTTTAGTTTTAAGCCGGAGCAGAATCTGGGAACGTAGTCTATCGGAGAAGTGGGTAAAAGCTTAAGCTTTAGTTCGCGAGAAATAAATCTGTACGTTCTGCCGATTTCTTTACGACTTACTCTTGATACGGATTCTACTTCGTCAAGAGTTCTGGGAACTCCGCATTGGCGGCATGATGCATAAAGCGCTGCCGCTGCAACTCCTTCAATGCTGCGGCCTCGTATAAGATTTTTGTCGACGGCTTTTCTGTAAATTACCGATGCCGTTTCACGAACCGTTCGCGGAAGACCCAAGGCCGATGCCATACGGTCGAGTTCTGACAATGCAAAAGCAAGATTTCTCTCAGTTGCATTGCTTACACGAATACGACGTTGCCATTTTCTTAAACGATACAATTGAGCCCTGTTTTTAGAGGAAATTGATTTGCCGTACGAGTCGCGATTTCTCCAATCTATCATAGTTGAAAGACCTTTATCGTGTATGGTGTATGTCATAGGAGCACCGACACGAGAGCGTTTCATTCTTTGGTCATGATCAAACGCACGCCATTCCGGCCCTTCGTCAACGAAATCCGCTGCAACGACGAGACCGCAATCGCCGCAAACAAGTTCAGCACGTTCATAATCGTGTACAAGATTTAAACTGCTGCATTCAGGACACTCCCGAACTTCAACTTCTTCAGGACTCCGTTCTTTTTGTTGCCGTGAGCGAATCATTCTTTGGATTTGATCTCTCTGAATTGAATCTGCATAACGGACCTTTTCGATTTCTACCATTTAAATCACCTAACTGCAATTTAATTACTGCAACTTAAATTAATTACACTTATATTCATAGAACAGAAAAATCATAACGAAATGTACAATTTTTGCTTAACGAGACGAGCTTTTAAATCGTTGTCAAATTCACGAAAAAAACGAACCAAAAAATAAATTTGGGATTCAGATCCGAATATGTTTACAACTTTTCCGATAGGATTTAGATGTTGGTCTATGACTTTTTTATTCATAAAATTAATTGGATCGGAAACAATGTTTTCTCCGCAAACGATTAAACAAGACGGGCCGTACAAGCTTGTAACAATACCTAGACGCTTCATAATTCTACCAAATAAGCGAGCTCAATCAACAGATTTATATAAAATAAAAATATACAAAATGTTGATAAAACAAATATATACTAAAGTTTGATTTAATGAGAGAGGGTTTCATCAAATCATTGATTAGTAATAATAACGTTATAAATGAGTTCAAAATATATAAACTTATCGAATAGTATATAAACGATTTTTTAAGAAAATAAAAAAATAAGATATAAGAAAAAGAGAGCAAATGCTATCGATTTTTATTGTTTAAAGATTAAAATTATAATAAAGATTAAAAATTAAGATATTTTAGATTTTTAATAGATTATTTTATATTTTTAATAGATTATTTTAGATTTTTTTAAGAATTTTTAATAGATTACTTTAGATTTTTTTTAATTTTTAATGGATATTTAAGTAATTTAAATGACAATTTTTGTTTCAACAGTTTCAACATCTTTAAACAATATTTATTTATAATAAGAAATGTTCTGTTATCTATGTATTCAAATTTAAAAATTTGGGTACGCAAATAGTAATAATATTGGAGGAAAAAAATGTTAAAACCTAAAATGGAAAAGATGTTAAACGAACAAATAAACAAAGAATTTTATGCGTCATACCTTTATTTGGACATGGCAGCAAAATGCAGCGAAATGGGCAGACCGGGATTTGCTAAATGGTTTAAGCTTCAAGCAAAAGAAGAAATCGAACACGCCATGAAAATATACAGTTATATACATGAACAAGGCGGAAACGTAAAACTCGATGCAATCGACAAACCGAATGTTGGAGAAAGTGCAATAAAAGATTTGTTTGAAAAGGCACTCGAACATGAGAAATATGTAACAAAATCGATTAACGAACTCATGGATGAGGCAGTTAAAAGCAACGATTATGCAACTCAAATATTCCTCCAGTGGTTCATAATGGAACAACTCGAAGAGGAAAGCAGCGTACAAGAAATTATTGACTCGCTCAACAACATGGGTGACAGCAAAGCCGGATTGTACGTAATCGGAAGAAAACTTTACAAAAGAAAAGAATAATTAAAAATAATTGAAAAGTTCGGAAATTATTTTTAATTAAAAGACAAAAGCGTCAACAACGATATGAAGGATGCCGGGCGAATATTTTTTTATAACTGCGGCATCTTTTATTATCACTTTTTTATTTAAAATCCGAGCCGCATTTTCTATTCTTTCTATCGGCCTTTTGGGAAATAAGCCGACCGGACACGTTTCATGATAATGAATTGTGCCTCCTGTATCTTTTAATGCTGAAATTGCTGAAAAAAGATAATGGTGTGTCGTATTTACAAAACCCATTAAAACGCGGTCTGCTACACATTTAGGAGTTGAAATCATACAGTCGCCCCGAACGGGAAAAATGATTTCGGAGACCTTATTAATTTCTATGTTTTTTTCCAAATATTTAAAAGAATACGGATTTTTCTCAATTGCAATTATTTTTTCTGGTTTTGAATGAACGGCCATGGGAATTGAAAAATAACCGATTCCGGAAAACATATCAACAACAACTTCGTCTTTTCCGAGTTTTGCCATTCTTCTTTTTTCTTCCAGATTTCCTTTGGAAAACATTAAATTAAGTGCGTCAAAATAAAAAATGCAACCGTTTTCCTTGTGAAAGCATTCGGTGTGGGGCGGCTCGTTTAACGAGAATACGACTTCAGAGTTCGGGGTTCTGAAAGGACCTGAAATACCCGATGTCAAAATTACCGTTTCAATATCTGGATACATAAAATAAAATATTTTCCCTATTTCATTTTTTTTATAATAAATATTTTCATTTAGAGAAAAAGAGATTATTCGACCGGTTTTATGATAACTTTTCGGAACATATTGTAATTCGTTTTCGGAAAAAAATATTCCTTTCGATTTTAAAAAAACGGTATTTTTTATAATAAAATTTTTTAACGTTGTACTTTTTTGAGGAATTTCAGAACGATTTACAGCTTTTTTATCCAAAATATGTCACCGTCAAACACTAAAAAAATTAAATCATTCTGACAAGTCTGTTATTAGGCCTGTAAAATCGTCCTTTTTTGGATATAGGAACCATATCGTCTAAAGAATCGCCTACCGCAACAACGTCCATTGTAGTGAAAATTGATTCATAGACGCCTCCGACTCCGAGGCTGTCGAATAAACGGGTTTTAAGCATTTTTTCGGCATTTGTAAACGCCTTTACTTTTTCCGGATCACCGAATCCGCTTGTAAGCATTATTTCAACATTATTCATATCGTTTTCATCAAGCGCGTTTCTTAGTGCAAATATTCCGGAAACGGTTACACCGTGTCCGAACCAATATTTTAAATCTTTTTCGGGAATCGATGAATAAGAAACGGGCATTTTAAAAAAATCGGACAGCATTTCATCTATTTCATCGGGCGACTTTTGATTTCCTGAAAAGTCAAAGAAATCTTTGCACGTAAGTGCTCCTTCACCATAGTTTTCACCGCACGTGTCGACTCTTACGGCAGAAACGGAAGGCAATTTTTTAACTGTTTCTATCGTATCCTGAATTTCACGGTTGTTGTAATCTACTAACGCTATGCGTTTTATCGATTTATCCATATATTTGTCAAACGCTTCCGTTGCGTTTAAAACGGCTGTTTCCGTTCCGAATTTCCAATCGTAAATCGCTTCCAGAATGTGAGGAATTGTGCCTGCACCTTCTTTTCCGAAAAGTTCCGCTCCGGCATCAGTTGATGCACCGACAGCACCTCCCGCTTTTGCAGCTTTGGAAATCATTATGTCTTGTTTATAAGACCAATGTCTTGCACCGAAATAAGTAACGGGTCTTGGCGAAATTTCACTTGTGATTTCAACTACGATACGTTCAACAGAATCCGGATTTGGATCCTGCACACCGTTTTTTCTAGAAAGAGAAGAACTGATAATACCTAATAAAATCGTTTCCAGTCGAACTATATCTAAAACACGGGATTCGATTAACAATAACGTTTCAAGCGGATCGTAAGATGAACCGTCTTTTAAACCGTACACTTTTCCGCCGTTTTTTTCGATATCAGAATTTTGACGAATAAAGGAAACTGCTTCTTCTATCCCGGAAACCGTGCCGGGACCGATTCTCACAAAAATTTGAGCACGAACAAAGGGATTTAAATTTTCCTGTTTTAATATATCGTACGCTCTTAAAAAATACTTGTCCGTATATTTTTCAATATCGGGCTTTTCGCTTTCGTTGTTTTCACCTTTCAGACAATCGACCATTATTAATCAAATCCCAAATTTTAAAGATTATAATTTTATTATAAAATTTTAATATATAATTATAATATATAATTTTATTATATAATTCTAATATATAATTTTAATATAGTATATAAATTATAGAATGAATATAAGTAAATCGATAAAATATATAAACTTGAACATGTGTAATGCATTAAAAATGAATTACGAATAAACAATATTAATTACAAATAAACAAATTAAACGAACAAAATAAATATTAAATGCGGAAAATGAAAATTATGAAAGTAAATTGTGAAAAAGAAGCTTTGGAACACATGGCAAAAGAAATATTGGTCGCTTGCAGAACAGCACCCAAAGGAAAAGGTCAGGACGATATTGTTACTTATTTAACTGATGAATCCGACAGAGAGAAAATTGCAAAAGAAATGGAAAATCTTTCCGGAGTAAAAGGTGCGTTTTTCAATAGAGATGCAAAAAATATAAGGGATTCTGACCAAATGATACTTATAGGTTTAAAAGACGCAAAAGTTGCAGGCTTAAACTGCGGCGGCTGCGGGTATGAAAAGTGTGCCGATATGGAAAAGCAAAAAAAAGCAAATGAAGTGTTTAAAGGTCCGTTTTGTTCGATAAAAATTATGGATTTGGGAATTGCGCTCGGTGTTGCGGCGGCAAAAGCAAAAGACATGGGAATTGACACAAGAATTATGTATTCTGCAGGTGCTGCAGCGTGTGACAAAAAACTCATTGACGCAGAAATTGCAATCGCAATTCCGATGAGTGTTACGGGCAAAAATGTATTTTTCGACAGAAAATTTGACGGAAAATAATAAGAAATAAATTGCACACCCAAAAAAAAAGATAAATAACAAAAAATAAATACGATTTTTCCAAAAGATTAATATATAGGCGAAACCTCTTAGCGTTGCATAAATAAGAGCCTCGGTGGCTTAGAGGTATAGTACTTCCTTGGTAAGGAAGAGGTCGCGGGTTCAAATCCCGCACGAGGCTTTCTATTTTTTTATTTTATTTTTTTATTTTATTTTAAGTAATATTTTCTTTTTAATTTCTATTTTCTTTTTAGTTTTTTTTATTCGTTATCGGATTTTAATTTCTTTTTAATTTCCGGTCTCATGTTTTTAACTTCGGATTCATATACAAAATTCTCGGCCACAAAATCATAAATTGCGCCTTCGGCGTGTATTAATATTTCCGCAAGATCTGACGGCTCATCGATATCGGTTCCTGCATAAAACGAATCAAAAACACTATGCGAATAACCGTGTTTTTCGGCTTCGCGCACATGATTTTCAAAGCTTTTTCCGTAATATTTGACTCGGAAATCAGGTGCGTTTGAGATTTTTAAAATGTTTGTGCCGCCGCCGCGCCCGGGCGCAATTACAATATTTTCTTTTTCCAACATTAATCGTTTTAAAACAAAAGGGCGGACTAAAGGCAAATCGGCCATAACAATCAAAACATTATCGAGAGAAGATTCCAAGTATGAATTTATTGCGTCGTTTAACGAAGACTCGTCAAATAAAAAACGCAAATTCAATCCGTTGTTCCTGAAAACGTTTAAGCGTGTTAAAAATTCAGGAGAAAAAAACGAATCATCTAAAGAATCCGGAATTGAACCATAATATAGTATATCAACATCGGTGGGCTTTAAAATAACATCGATATTATTAAGACCCGAGTCGACCAGAGTTTCAATCGTATTTTCAAACATCAAACGAGACAATTTCAAACGTTGATCTACCGACAAAACCCCTGACAATCTCGATTTCGGATTTTGGGGACGATATGGTATGAGTGCAAAAAATGAATCCATAATTTCAGACCGATAAAATTTGTAAATTAGAGTAAATAAATATTATATGAATTTTATAAAGACTAATAAATTTAATTAATGTGAAAGCTCGTTAAAATTAACAGACATATAAAAGAATATGCTCTATTTAAAAGAATATGATTTTTTTGATTTTTTTTTGATTTTTTAAAAAGAATAATTATAAAAGAAATTATAGATTATCTATAGATTATTTATATATCGATATAAAGATTAAAATAGATTAATATAATATTATCTTTGGTATACCTACTTATATGTTTTTAAATGTTTAAAACCGAAATGTTTTTGCTGGTTTTCATTTGCGACAGAGGGCGATTGTTTTGAAAAGAGAATTCTTTACTTTAGATGATTTTGATGTTGAAGGAAAAACTGTTTTATTGAGAGTTGATTTTAATTCGCCGATGGATTTGAACGGAAATATATTAAACGATTCCAGAATAAAAAGTCATTTGAAGACGATAAAAGATTTGGCAGAAGCGAAACTGGTAATAATTGCGCACCAAAGCCGCCCGGGAAAATCGGACTTTAAAACTATGAAAGCGCACTCCGAAATATTGGCAAAATACGTCGGGCGCCCGGTTCGATATATTGACGATATTTTCGGAACATATGCAAAATCGTGTATAGTCGGAATAGAACCGGGGGAAATATTGCTACTTGAAAATGTAAGATTTTATTCGGAAGAGTCTATTGAAAGAACGATTGATGAGCACGAAAGTTCTTTTTTGGTACAAAAATTGCTTCCCTATATCGATTTTTTTGTAAATGATGCGTTTGCCGTTTCTCACAGACCGCACTTGTCCGTAATAGGATTTTCAAAGGCTTTGCCAAGTGCCGCCGGACGAATTATGGAAAGTGAAATAGAAAACCTCGGTCGAGCTCTTTTCGGAAACAGCCCCGTTGTTTATTGTCTTGGCGGGACAAAAATTGACGACTCAATAAACGTTGCGGAAAATGTACTAAAAAACGGAAGCGCCGATTCCGTTTTATTTTGCGGTGTTGTAGGAAATTTGGTACTTGCCGCAGCAGGCCATGATATCGGCGAAGTCAATATGAATTTGATTGAAAAATTGGGATATTCAAGATATATTGAAGTTGCAAAAGAAATGCTTCAAAATTACGGTGACAGAATAAAATATCCTGTCGATGTCGCAATAAACGATAACGGAGAAAGAAAAGACTGCTCAATTGAAGATGCGGCAAAAAGCGGAATGCCGATAAACGACATCGGTCTTGAAACGATAGTAATGTATACAAACGAAATATCGGATGCGGGAACTGTCGTGTTAAACGGGCCCGCTGGCGTTTCTGAAAATCCAAAATTCAACATAGGAACTCACAGTATTATTCGAGCAGGAGCAAATGCCGGATTTTCGGTAATAGGAGGCGGACACATTTCTGCCGAAGTTTCAAGAATGGGAATTGAAAACATGTTTTCACACGTAAGCACCGGAGGAGGAGCCTGTATCGAATTTTTGGCCGGACAGAAACTCCCAGGAATCGAAGCGCTTAAAGAATCATACGAAATTTATTTAGATGATGAAGACGAAGAGTAAAAACGAAGTAAAAACAAAGAATAAAAAAGAAGTAAAAACAAAGAGTAAAAACGAATTAAAAACAAAAAATAAAAAGGAAGTAAAAACGAAGAATAAAAATAAGAAATTAAAACAACACAAAAACAGAAAAAATGGAGCTGAAATTAAAGTTCGGCTCCTACAATCGTTTGTGTCGCTGTTACGTTTGAATTTTCTCTTATGCGGTCCACGACATCGTTTAATTCTTTTAATGAGTCGAGCTCGATTATTACAACAAAATCAAATTCGCCGAAAACGTGATAAATGTCTTTAACACCGTAATAATCTTTAAGTTCGCTGTAAACCTTTCTTTCTGTTCCGGGAAGAACATTAACCATTGTAACGCCCACTACCATTAATTAATTCCTCTTTATGGTTAATTTTTTTTTGTTTTTTATTTCTGTTTTTATTATTCGTACTGTTTTTTAATTTTTTTGCTTATTTATCTCGTACGGACAATTTCGTAAATTGTTTGCAGCAGTTCTTCGAATGTGAAATTATCGGGAACCGCATCAACCGTAACGCCGTAACTTTCCAATGTCTCGGCTGTCGGAACTCCTATTGCTCCTACAACGGATTCGTTTAACACGTCTAAAACTGCTTCTTTCTCACCCATATTTTCAGCAATTTCCAAAAAGTTTCGAACCATCATTGAGCTTGTAAAAGCGAATGCGTCAATTTCGCCCATTACGGCTTTTTCGATTAAATCTTCAACATTCGGATTGTCCGGAATTTTAAGAGTGTAAACAAATGTTTCGTGAACTTCTGCACCTGATTTTGTAAGTTCGGTCGGCAAAACCTCCGTTCCGTGAAAACTTCTTGGAATATCGATTATTTTGCCTTTTATGTCCGATTTATCTAAAAACGAAACAATTCCTTTTGAACTGTATTCGCCCGGCAAAACGGAGCCCATTAAACCTAATTCTTCCAACTTTTCTTTTGTTGTCGGACCGATTGAAATTATTTTAATGTTTTTAAGCGCGGCCAAAAACTCTTCTTTTCTTTCGTCTCCTACATTTTTTAACGAATAGTCGATTCCGTTTGCACTCGTGAATATTACGTAATCTGTTTTATTTTCCAAAACGCGCTTCACAAACGGCTCAAAGTTTTCATCGATTTGCCCTTCCAACTCTACAACCGGTATCATGATCGGACAAAAACCAATCTCATTTGCAACTTGCAGAGATCTTTCTCGATAAACTTCAGGCCTCATTATAGCTAATACCGGTTTATCTGTTACCATGAAATTTCTCCTTGTGAATTGATAATATATAAAATTTTAGATCTTTTTTAAATAATTTAAAAATTTTTAGGGTTAGGATTTTGTAAACCTATTATTTTGTGTAAATTTACAACGTCTCCGATTACGATTAATGCCGGAGCTTTTACATTGTTTTCTTTAGATTTTTCAACAATGTTTGACAAAACACCGATTGTAACTCTTTGATCCGGTCTTGTGCCTCTTTCGATAATGGCAACCGGAGTATTCGGATCTTTTTTAAATTTCAGAAGTTCGTTGCAATTTTTCTCAAGCATTTTTACTCCCATAAAAATTACAATAGTTCCGTTGAATTTCGCAAGAAGCTCCCAATCAACCGCTTTTTCATCTTTTGTCGGGTCTTCATGGCCTGTAACAAAAGTTACCATGGAATTGTTGTTTCGGTGCGTAATAGGAATTCCCGCATAAGCCGGTGCCGCTATTGCGGAAGTTATACCGGGGACAACTTCAAACGGGATATTCGCCTTTACGAGCTCTTCTGCCTCTTCGCCTCCGCGTCCGAAAACGTACGGGTCGCCGCCTTTAAGACGTAATACGACTTTTCCTACATTTGCTTTTTCAACGATCAGTTTATTGATTTCATCCTGTGTTAACGTGTGATCGCCTGCATATTTTCCGGCATCGATTTTTTCCGTTTTTTCAGGAATCATCCCTATAATTGCATCGCCCGGAAGCTGGTCGTATATTACAACATCGGCTTCTTCAATCAGCCTTTTGGCTTTTACGGTTAAAAGGTCAGGGTCGCCCGGACCCGAGCCGGCTAAATAAACATATCCTTTTTTAGATTTCATGAAAATTAATCCGTTTTATTGATAATTAATAAATTTGTTGTTTTTAATAAATAGAGAATATTTAATATTTATTTTTTATTGTATTTATTTAATATTTATTGGGGTTTTATTGATTTTTATTTAATATTTATTGGATTTTTATTGATTTTTTTTATATTTTTTTGTATTTTTTTGTTTTTTTTATTTAAAAAATTAATGACCCAAAAGTCTTAAAATCGGCTTTATCTTTTCATTTTTTTCTCTTTCCCATTCAAACCCTGAAACGTTCTTTGCAAGATCGGCCTCGTTTGAATATATATGAGCTGACGTTGACACTAATATTATTTCTTTTAAATTGCACTCGGCCGGTTTTAACACGAGTTCATCAAAAGCTTTTGATATTCCGCACAAATTTGCCCAAACCGCATCACCGTAATCGTTTGAGCGGAACAGAAGTCTAAGAGATACATCTTTTTCGTTCATCATTCTGAGCTGATACCAATTAAAACACGGCGGATTGTGAGAATTTGCATACATCGGATGATAAATTGTCCCTACGTTTTGATTTGACTGAATTTTCGTTCGTTTTCCTTCTTTCAATTTATTAGCGGAAATTTCCAATTGATCGATGTCGCCTTCGATTGTTTTAAACTTTCTCATAAGTTCAATGTAAGTATATTCAAAGTCGGTATCGTCATCGTGCTTAATTCCGATTTCGTCTAAAGGTATTAAAAAACCGTTTTGATAGTCGGTTATTTTATCGCCCGCCCATCTGAAATTTTTAGGAGTTTTTCCGGAAATAACATCGTCGATTGCTTTTCCGTAAAGCTGAATTATTGCAAAAATCTCTCTTGCACTTTTTGGCTCCTGCTCATTTCCGAATACAATGTCTTGCCCGTCAAGTACAATGTCTTCCGTTATTTTTTTATAAAGAACATCGATATCGTCACCGGAATAAGATTTTATGACTGTTAATTCACTTTTGTCAACGTTATGCATAAAAGTCACCTGAAAAATTATAAGATTTACTAAATTGTTTATAATAATACAAAGTCGATAACATACATGAATTTAACGATTAAAAACTAAAAAAA
>JAAYST010000037.1 GCA_012518265.1 Candidatus Methanofrustulum fimipullorum
AAAAAAAATATATAAAATTAATACAAAATAATAATTAAATGATAACTAAATAATACAAAATAAAAAATGTAAACTTACAAGGGTATTAAATGTACGAATAATATATAATTCTATCCATCGAATATAATCTTTAGTAATAAATCGAAAGGAAAAGAAATTTGCGTCCGGAAATCTTAAAATGTGCCGCAAAGAAACGGAAAACAGAAAGGAAAAGCCGGTTCCAAAAAGAATAAAACGAAGCGGCTGTTAAAATCTTAAAAAGAATAAAACCAAAGTTTGTGTTTTCACAAATTTAAAAAAAACGGGACTTCCGGAAAATCTTAAAATGTGCCGTCCTAAAATGAAAAAAAAAGGCGCTGGGCGTATAAAGCAAAAAGGAAAAACGGAATGTTGGTTTTTCCTAAAAAGAATAAAACGGAAAAACAAAATTAGGCCACCGACACTAAAACCGTAACGGAAAAGAATAAAACGAAGCGGCCGTTAAAATTATAAAAAGAATAAAACCAAACTCGGGTTTTTATAAATTTTAAAAAACGGGACTTTCGGAAAATCTTAAAATGTGCCGCCCTAAAATGAAAAAAAGGGCGCCGGGGCGTATAAAGCAAAAAGGAAAATAAAAAAACAAAAAAATAAAAAAAATAGAAAAATAAGATATATAAAAAAGGAGACAATAAAGTACACCGGCCGGGATTCGAACCCGGGTTCAAGCGTTGGCAACGCCTGGTGATAACCACTACACTACCGGTGTATGTTATAAATTTATAAATTGCGATTTTGTGAACAAATTATAAACAAAATGCCCAAAGCCGGACTTGAACCAGCGACAACTGCCTCTTCAGGGCAGCGCTCTCCCAACTGAGCTATTTGGGCATTTTGAAATTTAGAAATGGGCCCGCTGAGATTCGAACTCAGGACCTCCGCCATGTCAAGGCGACGTCATAACCGGCTAGACCACGAGCCCATTTGTAAAATAAAGTAATTAAATTTACAAATTAATCTAAATTAAATTACAAATTTAAATTTACAAACTAACCTAAACTTTTTATTAGTTTTAATCTGAAAATTAGATTAAATCTAAATTACGTGTACTGCTTTACAACGGCTTTTTACTATATAAACATTTCGAATGATAATTATCAGTTCGGTTCTTTATTGATTTTTTTAGGATTTTTTCGTAAGTATTTTTCTTTGAGTGAAAACAAACCGGAGATTATTAAGTAAACGAATCCCATACAAATAATAATCATAGCGCCTGACGGCATATCGAATATATATGAAAGAGCAAGTCCTGAAAAACCTAAAATCATTCCGATAATGCTTGAAAGAACTATCATTTTTCGAATATCGTAAGTGAATTTCCGGCTGATTGATGCAGGAATCGTAAGCATGGCGATTATTAAAATCATTCCGACCACTTTTATCATTGCAACTACGGAAAGGGCAATTAAGCACAGGAGAATAATATAAAGTGCATTCGACGGAAGACCTGAAACTTCGGTATATTCTTCGTCAAAACAAAGAGCTACAAATTCTTTGAAAAGCAAAAGAACGACAAAAATTATTATGAGATCGATTGCGACCATCAAATAAATGTCAGATGAGGGAACTGTTAAAATGTTTCCGAATAAATACGTCATCAAATCGGGAGCATAGCCGGGAGTCAAATATATAAAAATGACACCTGCCGCAACTCCTAAAGACCAAAGAATTCCGATTGCGGTATCTTCCGAAACCTTGGTTTTTTTGCTCACAAAACCTAAAACGATTGCGGAGAGTATACTAAACGGGAGAAGACCAAGAAGCGGGTCGAGTCCTAAAAAATAACTAAGACCAACTCCTCCGAAACTGGCATGAGAAATTCCGCCGGTTAAAGACACTATTTTTTTAGTAACTACGAAAACGCCGATGATTCCGCAGGCAATGCATGTAAGCAGAGTTGCAGCAACCGCATTTTGCATAAAACCGTATTGAAGAGATTCAATAAAATCAAAAAAAGCAATCATTTACACACCTCCTCACAAATAGTTTCACATGAGCACTCCTGATTTTGATTTTTGCTATTTTCCGAGTGAGAATTGAAATTAACGTGAGCATTAGAATTAGATTGAACGTGAGCATTAGAATGGGAATGAGCATGAACGTGGGAATTTTGAATTTCCGTGTGATTCGTTAAAGAAATGATTGCTTGATCGACAGAGCAGCCGAATTCTTTTAAGAAGTCCGGTCTTGAAAGAGTTTTCGGATCGTGAAAATGTATTGTTCTTCTAAGGCATGCCAAGTCGTCCACGTGATGAAAAATTGCGCCCATGTCGTGGCTTACCAATATAATTGCCATTTCTTTTTTGAGTTCTTTTAACAATTTATACAAATCGGCTTGCATAAATGCGTCAAGTCCTGTATTCGGCTCGTCCATTAAAAGCAATTTCGGTTTTGTTGCCAACGCTCTTGCAATAAACGCGCGCTGTCTTTGTCCTCCGGAAAGCTGTCCGATTTGTCTGTCTCTAAGATCCCAAATCCCGACTTTTTTCAAACAATCTTCCGCAATTTCGTAATCTTTCTTAGAATAACGTTTGAAAAGGCCCGTACTGCTTAAACGACCCATCAAAACGACTTGGAGCACGTTTATAGGAAAATCGAAATCGAATTTTGAAACTTGAGGAATGTAGCCAACATATTTCCTTGCATTTTTCGGCTCAAGCCCGAATAAACGAACAGAACCCGAAACCGGTTTTAACAATCCCAACAAACATTTAAGAAACGTAGTTTTTCCGCCTCCGTTCGGACCGAAAATTCCAATAATTTTCCCAGAACCTTCAACAGTCAAACAGACATTTTCAAGAACCAAATCATCGCCATAAGAAAACGACAAATTGCAAACGTCAACAAAAGCTGCTGAATCCGGTTTTGAAGAAATAACAGACAAATCGACGGCATTATTCATTTTTTACACCCTCGTTAGTTTTATAAAAATTATAAAAACGAATTACGACATATTTTCTTTTAAAATATCTGTCATATATTTAGTATTTTCCACATAATTTTTAGCCAGCGGATCTACCGAAATTACAGTTCCGCCGATTTCTTTTGCAATCGATTCGGCATATGACTGACTGAGCTGTTTTTGTACGAAAACGACTTTTACGTTTTCTTTTTTTGCTCTGTCGACCAAATTTTTAACAGACTTTGCAGACGGCTCTTTTCCGTCAAGTTCGATTGCGATTTGTGTAAGGTTATAATCCCTTGCATAATATCCCCAAGCCGGATGGTATACTATAAAAGTTCTGTTTTCCTTATTTGAAAGAGCATTTTCAATATACGAATCAAGAGATTTCAATTCGCTTATGTAAGACTCTTTATTTTTAAAATAATAAGACTCGTTTTCCGGGTCTATTGATTTTAAGCCTTCATATATATTTTCAACTGCAATTTGAACTTCTTTAGGAGACGTCCAAGTATGCGGGTCTATACTTTTTTCCGACCGAATTAAATTCATACCCTTTGACGTGCTTACTATTTTTAAATTCGGATTTGTTTCGGAAAACGTCTTTAAATGTTTATTTTCAAACGGTTCTCCCGAATCGAGTGAAAAATAAATTTTTGCTTTTGCCAAATCTTCAAGCTGGCGAGGTGAAGGATCGTAATTGTGACCCGCACCCGGCGGAACCATTGAAATTGCAACAACCCGGCGACCGCCAACTTTTTCCACAAACTCCGTTTGTGGAACCATGCTTACCGCAACAAGAATTTTATCACCCGAAATTACGGACTCCATCGAGGAATTGTCAAGAGGAACATAATCGACATCTTCATCATTCCAATGAAGATGATCATGGTCGTGGTCGTGGTTATAGTCGTGGTCGTGGTCATGATTATGGACATAATTATGTTCGTGGTCGTGATCATGGTCAAACCCACCCAAATTTCCTTGACCAATCGGATTTTCAATGCAACCGCACATGAAAACGGTTAAAACGGAAATTGAAAAAATTATCAAAAAATATTTAAAATATTTAAAATATTTACTAAAAGCAGATGTGAAAGTCATAAAATCACCAATTTTTTACTCAATGAAAAAATAAAT
>JAAYST010000005.1 GCA_012518265.1 Candidatus Methanofrustulum fimipullorum
GTCGGTTTTATTCTTTTTTAGGATTTTAACGACCGCCCCGTTTTATTCTTTTCCTTTACGGTCTTGCTGTCGATGCCCTTACTCTTCGTTTTTTCGTTTTTTTAAATCTAAATAAAATTCCGATGCCTGTTTTTTTTGTTTTGGGCGCGGCACATTTTCAATATTTTCTGTCGCAGCGTTTTTTTGTTTAAATCCATGAAAACCGAATACCGTTTTTATTCCTTTTTCTTTCATATCCTTTTACTTTTTCATCTTATTTTTTTAATTTTGTTACTTTAAGAGTAACAAAATCATAAAAACATTTATATACGAGGTCGGCGTATTATAGCTTAGTATCAACTTGGAATGAACTTCCAAACATTCAGGTTTTTTACTTATTTTTCCCTGTATGGGTTGGTACGAAAAGTAAGACAGGTTTTTTATTTATTTTTCCCTGTCTTATTATTTTTATTCATTATTTACACCTATACTTTTCTTTTTTTTTTTATTTCTTTAACTTTTTTACTTTTATGTAAACGTAATCTCTATATCCAACTTCAAAGAGCTTTAAATAATAATATGCCATATTTTAAATAATAATACATCATACTTTATTTGCAATTAATTATTATTTAAGGGTTTTTTTATGAGATTTAAATATTTTTTTGTTTTACTTTTAATTTTATTTTCCGTACCTTTCGCTTTGGCAGAAGATTCTTTGGATTTTAAAATAGTTTCCGAGCCAGGCTACAGTTTATCCAACATATCTTTGGGTTCTGACTATAAATTCACGGTTTTGATTTTTAACGATTCAATTCAAATAGATGACTTGGTCGTATCGGCAGGTTATTTAAATGAAGACCCTGTCGTTTTAATTGCCGATGAAAACGGAGTATATACTTTTTCGGATATAAAAGGCGATTTCAAAATTTCCGTAAATCTTCGCCCGGAATATGATCTGTATTTAAAGATCCCGACAAACGCAGGTTTCTTTTCCCAAAAAGTTGTAATCAAATCATTTCCGTATCATATAAGTTCTTTAGATTTTCGTAACTTTAAAGGCTGGTCAGTGTCAGAAGACGAATCCGATATAATTTCAGATTCCGTTTTGACAGAATCGGATTATTTAAGCCTTGATGAAAAATCGGTTTACGCAATTTTCAATGAAATTGAAAAATATAATGTAAAATATGTCGGTATTCCGTCAGATCCTGAAAACAAACACGTTTCAGTTCCCCAAGACAACACCGATTATGAAAAAAATGCATACGCATACGTGAAATTCGATGTAATACCTGAAATAAGACATTCGGAATTTCAGGGTTGGGCAACGTCCATCGATGCTTATTATCCCGACTATACACCAGGTCAAGTCCGACTAACAAAAGTTACCGACAACAAAACACTTTACGGCATTTGGGAACCGGGAGCTCATCTCGTTACATATAATTTGGACGGCGGTGAAAGCCAATTAATTCCGGAAGATCATATCTCTGTTCACGGAATGTATCTCCAACTTCCGAAACTTCCAAGATCCGCAAATAAAGACGGTGCAAAACATATCGGTTGGGTTACGGAAGGAATTCAAAAAACATATATGCCCGGCTCAAATTTCCAAATGATCAATAAATCAATCGAATTCAAAGCAATTTGGGAAACAATGGAAGAACCGGAACCCCCAATTACCGACGACCCGGAAACTCCGATACCTGATGATCCGGACACACCTATACCTGACGACCCGGAAACTCCGATACCCGACGATCCGGACACACCTATACCTGATGACTCGGAAACACCTATACCTGACGACCCGGAAGAATATATATCCGTTACATTTAAATTTGAAAACGGTCAAAACGATTTAGTCATTAAAGTTTTGAAAAACGGAACATTTTCATTACCCACCGGAATTTTACGCGGCGGACATGTTTTCGTTGAATGGAGAACCGAATCTGGAGAATCAATCAATGTATCCGAATCAAACGAAGTTAAAGCAAAAGATCAAAATATGACTCTTATTGCAAAATGGGACATTTTGCCCGCATTTTCCGAAGAAAGTGAAGCATCAATAGTCGATGTGATTTTGCTTATGCAATATGTTTCTGGAATCGGCCCATACGCCGATTTAGACGAATCCGAAATGATGTCTAAAGGATTTGATTTAAATTCGGATAATAATATAAATATAAGCGATGTAATTTTGTATCTGAAAAGTATATGAAAATGAAAACAGTAACAATTTTTAAAGGCTTAAAAAGCCTTTAAAAATTGAATATACAAATCCTTTTTTTAATTTAATTTATATTTTTAATTTATATTTTTAATTTATATTTTTAATTTATATTTTTAATTTATATTTTTAATTTATATTTTTAATTTATATTTTTGATTTATTGATTAAATATTAATTTGCTTTAATATTTGATATTCAAAATATCTATAATTTTTTCTACATTTTCTTCAATCGTATTTTTATCGCCTTCTATTGTGAAGTCCGCGTATTTTTCGTAAAGTTTGCTTCTTTCTTCCATTAAACATTCAAAGCTTTGTCCCGGTCTTCCGGCAATTCCTCTTACCCTTATATTTTTAATTCTTCTTTTCAATTCCGAAAGTCCGACTTTTAAGTAGATAACGATTCCGCTTTCTTTGAGCAGTTTCATAGAATCAGAGCTGTAAACAACACTTCCGCCCGTTGCGACAACAGTTCTTTCTTTAAATCTTTTAAGCGTTTCCGCTACTGCTTTTTCTTCAGCCTCTTTAAACGCGTCAAATCCCGATTCGTCGATTAAATTCTGTAATTTTTTTCCTTCAATTTCTTGAAGTATCAAATCGGTATCGCAAAATAAATATCCGAGAGTTTTTGCTAAAATTACGCCGGTTGTGCTCTTTCCGGCACCGGGCATTCCTATCAATATTATGTTTTTTATGTTTTTCATAAATCCGAAAGCTCGCAAATTTAATTTTTAACTAAATATATAAATATTTTATAAATGACATATAAATAACTTATAAATAACATACAAATGAATTATAGATGACTTATAAATAACTATTTAATAAGTTTTAATGAAAAGGATTAATAAGTTTTGACTCTTTTCTATGTACCTTATGGACATATTATAAATATATATTATAATTATTATCATTTTTCGTATTTTTTATTTCGGGGGTATTTTGTATAAGAGATGATATTTGGATAGAAAAATATCGTCCAATGAAATTGGACGATATTTTCGGTCAGGATGAAACTGTTGAGCGTTTGAAATCTTATGTCAGTTCCGGCAATTTGCCTCATCTTCTTTTTACAGGCCCGCCCGGTGTTGGTAAAACGGCATCTGCCGTTTCCCTTGCTAGAGAAATGTTTGGTGAAAACTGGAACGAAAACTTTACAGAACTCAACGCGTCAGACGAGCGCGGAATCGATGTAGTTCGAAATAAAATAAAAACGTTTGCAAAGACGGCTCCAATTGGAAATGCTTCTTTTAAAATAATATTTTTAGACGAAGCCGACGCTTTAACGTCAGATGCGCAAGCGGCACTTAGAAGAACAATGGAGCGCTACAGTCAAAATTGCCGTTTTATTTTGTCATGCAATTATTCTTCAAAAATTATAGAACCGATTCAATCCAGATGCGCCGTCTATCGTTTCTCGTCTCTTTCAGACGATTCCGTCAAAGCCCGTTTAAAATATATCGCAAACGAAGAAAATATTTCAATAAACGACGACGGACTCGATGCACTGGTTTATGTCTCGCGAGGAGACATGAGAAAAGCCGTAAACTCTTTGCAAGCCGCAGCTTTTCTTGATCAGAATATCGACCGTGAAACAGTTTTCCAAATAACGTCAACAGCACACCCCGACGACATAAAAAAGCTGATTGAAACGGCAGTTTCCGGGAAATTTTTCGAAGCAAGAGAACTTCTCCAAAAAACAGTATTCGACCAAGGCCTTTCCGCAGACGATGTCTTAGGACAAATCTACAGAGCGCTTTTCGATTTGGAACTTACTGATTCGGAAATGATTTATTTGATAGACAAACTGGGAGAAATCGATTTCAGAATTACTGAAGGTGCAAACGAAAAATTACAGCTTGAAGCCTTAATTGCACACTTTTCACTCATGCGCTCAAACGATTGAAACAATTCCAATCTTATTTTTTATTTATTTTATGTTTATTTTTATTTTATTTTTTGTATATAATTCAAAACGTGTATTTTTATGAGTATAGGACTTTATTTGGGTGAACTTTTATATTCCGTTCCGCATAAACTTGTAATTTTATTTATTTCTATGCTTCCCGTAGTAGAGTTGCGCGGAGCAATTCCGGTTGCCTTGACACTTTATAAAATGGATCCTCTTTTCTCCTTTTTGTTATCCGTTATAGGCAACATGATTCCCGTTTTTTTTATATTTTATTTATTGCGGCCCGTTTCCGATTTTTTCTCTCCCAAACACGTTTTTTTTGAAAAGTTCTTCAATTTCATTTTCTCAAGAGCCGAGCGAAAAGGAAAGGAAAAAGTTCAAAAATATCAAAGCTTGGCGCTTGCGATTTTTGTCGGAATTCCGCTTCCTTTAACAGGCGCCTGGACCGGAACTGTTATAGCACTCGTTTTTGGAATTCCGTTTAGAAAAGCATTTCCCTCAATTCTTGCAGGAGTAATCATTGCCGGAATTATCATGACATTTTTAACCCAAACCGGTCTGAGTCTCTGGGATTTGTTTACAATGTATATTTAATCATTTAATTATTTAATTGAGGCGAATTTTATTTTATGACAGATTTAAACTATTCCTCAAAAGACACCGAAATTGTTGTATTAAGGCTTGGTCATCGTCCTTTTCGCGATAAAAGAATTACTACTCACGTCGGTTTGACGGCAAGGGCGCTTGGGGCGTCAAAAATGCTTTTGGCATCTGATGACGAAAAAATATGTGAAAACATATCGTCTCTTAGTCATCGTTTCGGTGGCAATTTCGAAGTAGTAAATAATGTAAGCGCCTTGTCCGAAATAAAAAAATGGAAACGGGAAGGCGGGAAAGTTTGTCATTTGTCAATGTACGGGATAAATTTGCCCGATGCCGTAGACGAATTAAAACAGGCCGAAAAATTGATGTTTGTAGTCGGAGCCGAAAAAGTTCCCGGCGAATACTATGAAATTTCCGACTGGAACGTTGCAGTCGGAAATCAGCCGCATTCGGAAGTTGCCGCACTTGCAATCGCAATGGACAGAATATCAAAAACGGACGTTCTTAAAAAGAAATTCGACCATCCCGTTTTAGATGTAATTCCAACGAAAAAAGGGAAAAACGTATTACATCACGAGTATGATGAATCCGGTTTTGAAATTAATGAAAGTGAAAATGATAATTCTTTATAAAAACGATTATGACAATTCTTTATAAAAAATAAAAATAACAATTCTTTATGAAAAATGAAATAACAATTCTTTATGAAAATGAAATAACAATTCTTTATGAAAAGCGATTTTCCTTCGGAAAATCGCTTTTTTGCGGTTACTCGTCTTTATAAATCATTGTTCCTACACCGGTGTCTGTGAGCAATTCCAAAATAATAGAGTGAAGTTTGCTTCCGTTTATAATATGTACTCCTTCCACACCGCTTTCGATTGCATTTTGCGCTCCTTTTATTTTTGGAATCATTCCTCCGGTTATAACTCCGCTTGATATTAAAGAATCGATATCTTTCGTATTTATTTTTGAGATTCTGCTTTCTTTATCGTCTTTGTCACTTAAAACGCCGTCAACGTCGGTCATCATGATTAATTTTTTTGCGCCGAGCGCAGCCGCAATGTCGCTTGCAACTGTATCGGCATTTATATTCAACGAATGCCCTTCCGTATTGCTTGCAATCGGCGATATAACCGGAATATATTCATTTTCAATCATCAATTTTAAAATTCCCGGATTTATTATTTCGGTGTCTCCGATCCAACCGATATCAATTTCTTCTTCAAGACCGTCTACGATTATTTTTTGAGAATCTTTTTTCTTTGCAACTATAAGGCGCGCATCTATCCCGTTTAATCCTATGCCTTTTCCGCCATATTTGTTTATTAAAGAAACCATTCTCGTGTTAATATTTCCTACAAGAACCATCGTTGCAATTTCAAGCGTTTCATCGTCTGTAACCCTAAGTCCGCCAACGAATTTCGGAGTTTTTCCGAGTTTGTTCATTTTCTCGCTAATTTCCGGTCCACCGCCGTGAACTACGACCACTTTTATTCCTATAAAATGGAGCAAAACTATATCTTTTATAATATTTTCTGTAATGTCGTCTGCTGCATCCGGACTTGCTATTGCGTTTCCGCCAACCTTTATTACCATAGTTGTATCGTTGAACATTTGAATGTACGGCAAAGATTCTATTAAAACGTCTTCAATAGTTAGTTTCATAATTCTCTTTTATGCAAATCATATATATAAATTGGATACATTAATATCCGTTATGCATTATAAAAAATGGGAACCCGTTTATCATGAAATATTGGAAGATATGGGATTTTCCGAAAAAGACGATATACTGTCCGCAAATTATATATCCGAGTATTTTAAATCCAATCCCGAAAATATTGCAAAAATTGAAGATTTGGAAAAAATAATTTTTAACAATTCAATAGTAATTTGCGGAAATTCGCCCGATTTGATATATGATTTGTCATATTTTTTATCAACAGTCTCCAACTTCGACATACGCTCTTATAAATTTATTGCCGCAGACGGTGCAACGTCCGCTTTGATAAATATTGGAATAATTCCCGATGCGATTGTTACCGACCTTGACGGGAAGCATTTGGACGATATTACAAATGAAATAAACGCATCAAATAAATCCGTTGTTTTGATTCATGCCCACGGGGACAATTTAAATCTGCTAAAAAAATACTTGCCGCAATTTAAAAACGTAATTCCTACATGTCAATCTAGACCGCCGTCAGGCGTTTTTAATTTTGGAGGATTTACCGACGGCGACAGATGTTTGTTCGTTTCCGATTTTTTCAAAGCGAAAAACTGTATATTGGTCGGATTCGATTTTAAAGATAAACACGTGTCCGATTCAAAACACAAAAAACTCAAATGGGCAAAAAAACTCATAAAAACACTAAAAAAAGAAGGCCTCCCCGTCACATACGTTTCAATAAGAAAATTAAAACGATCAAAACAAAAACAAAATGAAAAACAAAAATACGAAAAAACACAAAAGAAAATTTGAAAAGGAAAAGCCGCGAAGCGGCTTTTCCTAAAGAATACAACTGTACAACAAAATTAGGCCACCGACGCTGAAACCTTAAAGGAAAAAAATAAAACGAATGCGCCGTTTTTTTCTTTGAAAATGAAAACCGGGCGGCCAAAAAAATCTTGAAAAGCGCCCCGCGACAAAAAAATACGAATATCGGGATATTTCAAGAACAGAGAAAAACGAACATCAGATATTTTATAGAATTGAGAAAAAACGAATATCGGATATTTTATTGAATTGAAAAAAAGGAATATCGGGATATTTCATAGAATTGAAAAAAAACGAATATCGGATATTTTATAGAATTGAAAAAAACGAACATCGTTTTTTAATGATTAAAAAAACGGGAAAAAACAGTAAGTGCATCAACACCAAAACCTTAAAGGAAAAGAATACAACGAAAAAACCGTTTATTACAGTAAGTTTTTTATTTGTTGTGTTTATTTTAGATTTGAGATTTAAATGTCAGATTCAACAGATAAAGATTTTTCCGTTTCTTTTTTTTCATTAAATCAAAGCTCGGAACAAAATTTACAAAACGAATTCAATATAAAAGTTTTAACAGATTTTTATGAAATTTCGAAAATTTCGGACTTCTCGGACTTTTTTTCATATGACGCATTCATTTTAAAAAACTTATCCGAAATCGAAAAACGGGATTTTTATTTTTTTTTCAAAAAGAAAACGAATACGAATACACTTACCGGAATGTGTGCATTTTTAACGTCTGAAAACGTTCCGCTTTTCATTTATCCTTGCGGTCCGGATATTCCTGACGAAAACGATATTTTAAATAACATCGAAACATTTAAAAAAATCGTATCATCGTTTGATGCACCTTTTGATATCGGAATTCTCTCAGGGGGCAGATCAAGCGATATCGGTCGAAGTCCTGTTGTAGACGAAACTATTCGTCGTGCAGAAGTTTTGGAACAAAAATTAAATCAAAAAGGCTACAACGCAGTCAATCACACGATTTTAATCGAAGACGCCGTTGGAGTTTCAAACGTAATAATTGCTCCGGATATTCTTTCAGCCAAATTTATAGCAAAAACAGTTTGCGGTGTCGGAACCGGTTTTGAGGTTTGTACTATATTATTTTCAGACAACCCGAAAGCTCCGCCTGTTTTTGAAAATATTACAAGAAACGTCGATTTCGATTTCTTTAATAAATTTGTTTATAGAATTCTAAAACGAAATTGAAACTAAAACAAAAACAAAAAGAAAAAACAAAAAGAAAAAACAAAAAACAAACGATCAGCGAGTTTTTTTATTATGAAAAACCAAAGCGACAAACGTGATGAATTTAAAAATAAAACAAACGGTGCCGGAGCCGGACACGAAGCGGCGCAAACGCTAAAAAATACAGGAGTTAGCGATTCAACGATATTTTCAATATTTTCAAATTCAATTAGTTGTTTTTTAAAAAATTATTTTATAATTATTCCGTTTTTGCTTCAGAAATTATCTCATTCCGGATTGTTTTTTCTCACAATTTTAATTTTTTTAAACATATCTGCTTTTTCCACTCTTAATTCATTTATTCAAAACGAAATCGTTTCGTTTGAAGATATTTTCACAAGCGACTTTCTGTTTTTGTTGTATGACACATTAATTTCCAATTTTATTTACGTCATACTTTTGGTTTTATTTTATTTTTTAGGAAAAGCATTTATAAATTCTATATTGAAATCCGGTGTAATCGGCACATACTCCGATTACTTTCAATTCGGGAAAAAAATTTCAACCAATTCATTTTTAAAACACGTAAAAGAAAACACTTTGAAAATTTTTATATACGAAATTTCAAAACTCGTCACAGTATTTGCAGGATTAATCGTTTTTATCCCGGCATACATTTTTATTTCAAACGCCTTCGAGTCTAATATCTTTTTATTATTACTCTTTTTAACGCTCTTAATTTCCGCAATTTTTATTTTTGCTTTATGGTATATTATTGTAAATTTCTTTTTTGAAATGGGGCCGTTTTTTGCAGTAATTGACAAACAGAATATATCAAGTTCGATAAAAAACTCGTTACGATTTCCTTTCAGATTTCCAATATCGTTTCTTTTTATAGAGTTTTTATTTTTCAGCCTTTCGCTATTTACATCGATTTTTAATTTGACAGGAATTTTATCAATAATTGGAGCTTTAATCGATATCGTTTTATTGCGCCCGCTGTTTTATGCAACGCTGACTCGCCTTTTCCTAAATAAATAAACAAATAAAAAACGAATGCGGTGTAATTCTTTAAAATTATGAAAAACGGTCGTCCGTTTTTCTTTAAATTAAGGAAAAACCGAATCCGCAAAAAATCTTTTCCGGCGCCGCAGCATAAAAAATGAAAACAGATTTTGTTTTATTCCTAAATAATGAAAACCCACCGCCCCGTTTTTTCTTTAAATTATGAAAAACCGAACCGGTAAAAAACCTTTATGGCGCCGCGACATAAAAAATAAAAACAGAATTTGGGTCATTCCCCAAAAATGAAAAACCTGGCCATCTCGTTTTTTCTTTAAATTAGGAAAACCAAAACCCGTAAAAAATCTTTATGGCGCCGCAGCATAAAAAATAAAAACAGAATTTTGGTCATTCCTAAAAAATGAAAAACCCACCGCCCCGTTTTTTCTTTAAATTATGAAAAACCAAACCGGTAAAAAATCTTTATGGCGCCGCGGCATAAAAAATGAAAACAGATTTTGGGTTATTCCTAAAAAAGTGAAAAACCCGCTATCTCGTTTTTTCTTTAAATTATGAAAAACCGAACCAGTAAAAAATCTTTATGGTTCCGCGGCATAAAAAATAGAAACTTTTTTATTCTTCTTCTTTTTGATCCAAAAGGAACAACAAAATCGCTTTGTGTGCATGCAATCTGTTTTCCGCCTGCTCAAATACAACAGAAGACGGTCCGTCGATTACTTCCGCCGTAATTTCCATTTCTCTGTGTGCGGGCAAACAATGCATTACAATTACGTCAGGCTTTGCGATATCAAGAAGCGATTTGTTTATTTGATAATCCGACAAATCTTTTATTCTCTGCTCGGCTTCGTCTTCGTCACCCATTGAAACCCATACATCGGTATACAAAATATCGGCATCCTTTGCCGCTTCTTTTATATCCTGTGTAACCGTTATAACTCCTCCGAGTTCTCTTGCTTTTCTTATGTATTTCTCATCCGGCTCATAGCCTTTCGGGCATGCCGCAACCATTTCCATTCCGACAATTGCGCATGCTAAAATTAAAGAATTGCAAACATTGTTTCCGTCACCGACCCAGACAAATTTGAGATTTGAAATTCTGTTTTTATATTCTCTTATCGTCAAAAGATCCGCTAAAATTTGTGTCGGGTGCTCCTCGTCGGAAAGTGCATTGATTACGGGAACTTTTGAATTCCCCGCAAGTTTTACAACAGTTTCATGGTCGTACACGCGCGCAATTATCGCATGCAAATAGCTTGAAATGACTTTTGCTGTGTCTTCAACCGTTTCACCTCTTCCTATTTGAATATCGTTTGAATTCAAATATATCGCATTTCCTCCAAGGTCGTTCATTCCGACTTCAAACGAAACTCTGGTTCTTGTCGACGCTTTTTCGAAAATCATTCCCAAACTTTTATTTTTGAGAAGATCGGTAATTTTTCCTTTTCTTCTTTTTTCTTTTATATCAGCTGCAATATCCAATATTTCCGTAATATCCGCATTTGATAAATCTGCAATTGAAATTAAATGTCTCATATTAGTCCTCCGACTCTATTTGGTTTCAGCATTTGCCGTTTTTTGTCGTTTTTTTAGTTTCAGCCTCTAATTTCGTTCATTCTGTCTATTCTTTTTTGAACGAGTTTTTCAGTTCCTATATCTCTTCTGAAAAATATTTTTCCGGAAATATCAGAATCTAATACATTTTGTGCAATCGCTTCCGCTTCTTTTATCGAATCCCCGATTCCGACAACTCCAATCGACCTTGAGCCGGTAGTATATATTTTCCCGTCTTTTTCGTATACGCTTGAATAATAAATTTTCACATCGTTTCCGTAATCTTCTTTCAAAATACGAATTCCCGCGTCTTTCACAGGTTTTTCAGGATACCCTTCCGGAACCGCATATTTACAAACTGTCGCTTTTTCGGAAAATTCAATATTCAATTTGTCCAAAGTTTGATTCGCAATTGCCGAAATAATTTTAGTCATATCTGTCTTAAGAAGAGTCAAAATATTCATAGCTTCCGGATCCCCGAATCGTGCATTGAATTCTATTACTTTTGTTCCGTCCTTTGTGAGAATGAATTGCCCGTAAAGAATTCCCTGATAATATGTTTTAGTCTCTTCGTATATCGATTCGACCACTTTTTCCATAATTTCTTTTGCTTCTTCGTATTCTTTTTCCGTCAAAAACGGAACCAATTTTCCAACATTTGTGTACGATCCCATTCCGCCCGTATTGGGTCCGATGTCGCCTTCGTACGCTCTTTTATGGTCTTGTGCAGTCGGGCAAAAAACAATGTTTTTTCCGTCAACGAACGCCTGAAGCGTAAATTCTTCTCCTATAAATCTCTCTTCGATTACGACGGAATCGTTTTGCAACAATTCTTTTGTATATTCTTTTGCGGCTTCAATGTCGGGTAATTGGTCTCCCGTCACCTTTACACCTTTTCCGCCTGTAAGTCCTGCAGGCTTTACAGCCACATCTTTCAATTCCTCAATAAAATTTGCCGCCAGGTCGTAATTTTCGAAAACGCCGTATTTCGGATTTCCCGGAATATCGTACTTTTTCATAAAATTTCTTGCCCAAGCCTTGTCGGTCTCAATTTGCGCACAAACTTTTTTAGGCCCTACAACCGGAATTCCCGCATTCCACAAAGCATCCGAAACCCCCGCCGAAAGCGGCGCTTCCGGTCCCACTATTGCAATATTTATATCCTTTTCTTTCGCATATTTTACAATATTTTCAAAATCAGACTCGTTATTAATTTTAAAATCCGTACAAAGCTTTGCGATCCCGGGGTTTTTTTTAGACATAACGGCAAACAACAAAGGTTTATCCGAACTTCTTGCAATCGCATCCGCAATCGCATGCTCACGTCCGCCGCTTCCAACTAAAAGTACTTTCATATTTTTTCTCCCAAACTCTGTTAACTGAATGTAATCAATAAAATAATCAATAAAATAATCAACAAAATAATCAATAAATTAATCAACAAAATAATTAATAAATTAATCAATAAATAATAAATGCAAAAATCAATTTAAAACTGATAAGAATTAATTAAAACAAGAAATTACTATAAAATGCTTATCTTTTTTTGAGAAGAATTAATCAAAATATTATAAAATATTAATAAAAAAATTAATTATTTAAAAATATTATTAAAATTAATTATTTAAAAAGATTATTAAAATTAATTATTTAAAAATATTATTTAAATTAATTATTTTAAAAGATTAATAAAAATATTATTAATATTAATCATTTTAAAATATTAATTATTGTCTGATTCCATAATAATTTTTTCAATCAATTCCATATTTGCATTTTTCTCAAATATTTCTGCAAGTTCGTCGAACGCTTCATCTTTTGTAATAATTTCTTTTTCATCGTACATTATATTTTTATTATCGCACAAATATTTCAAAAGAGATGTTCTTACATTTTTATTATTGAACAGCTCATGTATTGAAGTTCCTATAATCAGACCCGACGGGTCGCAACAACTGTCTTCTCCGAATATTTTTACCAAATCATTTGAAATTTTTACCGACCCTGTGCCTACTTTAAACCCTTCAATTTGTTCTCCGTCTATATTTTTTAATATTGGTCCGAATCCTTTTACATTTAGTTTAACTCTCGTCGGTTTTTGAACATATTCGTCTTTTGAATAAACGGTATTTAAATTAAGCAGACCGAGCCCATCGTATTCCTCTTTTTTTGTACCCGTTTCATTGGTTATTTTTTCTCCCATCAGATGAAATCCTTCTCCGATTCCTATAATCGGGCAAATGCCTTTCATATCTTTGATTTGTTTTGCCATTCCGGTTTTGTAAATTGCTTTAAGAGCGTCTACAGGCGCAGAAGTTGCAGGTATAATTATTAAATCCGACTTTTCGATTTTTTCATCAATTGACGCATATACAACATTTGCAGTTTGTTCCAAAACTTCAAAATCGGTGAAATGAGAAATTTTAGGGAGTTTTATAACGGTTATATTTATTTTGTCCGCTTCATATTTCTTGGTTTTATTTTTAAAAGACATGGAATCTTCGTCAGGCAATTTTATTTTAAAATACGGAATTACACCTAAAACTGGAATTCCTGTAATCTCTTCGATCATCTCAAGTCCGTTTTCAAGGATTTTCGGATCACCTCTAAATTTGTTAATTACAAATCCTTTTACATTTTTTCTCACATCGTCCGGCAACAGCATCACAGTTCCGTAAAGGCTTGCAAAAACGCCACCTCTTTCTATGTCTCCAACTAAAATAATAGGAGCGTTCGTAAGCTTTGCAGTTCCTATGTTTACAATATCTCGGTCATAAAGATTAATTTCGGCGGCGCCGCCGGCTCCCTCCATAATTATTAAATCCGACATTTCTTCAAGCTTTTCCAAAGATCGTTTTAAAATTTCGTTTACTTCGTTTATTGAATCGTAATAGTTTCCCGCTTCTTTATTTGCAAAATGCTCTCCCAACATTATAACTTGTGACTTTCTGTCTCCGGTAGGTTTTAGTAAAACGGGATTCATTTCAGGAATCG
Source organism: Candidatus Methanofrustulum fimipullorum (assembly GCA_012518265.1). Classification (GTDB taxonomy): domain Archaea; phylum Halobacteriota; class Methanosarcinia; order Methanosarcinales; family Methanosarcinaceae; genus Methanofrustulum; species Methanofrustulum fimipullorum. The sequence continues at coordinate 13,992 of JAAYST010000005.1, forward strand.
GATCTACTCCTGCCGCCCATGCCTGTATTACTTGAGCAAAACTGATTTCTTTTCCTTCAGGACTAATCCAAGAATTCAGACTCATATTCTGTGCTTTAAAAGGGGAAACACTCCATTTTTTTGAAAATATTCTGCACAATGCGGCGACAACCGAACTTTTCCCCGCATCCGATGTTGTTCCCAATACCAATAAACGTTTCGTTTTCATAAATAATACCGTCAAATTTTAGTCACAATTTAAATATTGTAATGTTTTTATGTTTTTATCTTTTGTTTCTATCTTTTTTTCTATTAATTATAGTCAATTTGCTATAATCGTCTGTTTTAAACAGACTTCCGGATTAATGTACTTATTATTCGTTATTCATATATATTAATTTTTGAATTAACTCTGTTAATAAAAAAGTTCAAAGTTTTTAATTCTGTCAAAAAAGTACAAACATTTATATAATATAATTGAAAAGTTACTTTTGAAAAAAACAGTTTATTTAAATGGTGTTATTCTTTATGCCTAAAGTTACGAAAGTTTTACTTCTGTTAAAAGATATGGTTTTTGAAAGTACGGCTCCTCAACACGCTTTGCGCTTCGCGCGTTGCTATCGTAAACGCGGACTCGATGTTACCGTTTTCTTTTGGGGGCCGATGGGTGCAATTCTTGGTAAAAAAAATAAAAAAGGCACACAAAACTACGATGTTAAAATTCAGGAATGTTTGGATTTGGGTGTCAAATTTAAATGCTGCGAGTTGGCGGCCGATATTATAGGAATGGACGAAAGCGAATTTATCGACGGAGTCGAAATTGCCTCAACTAAAGAATTAACCGACACCCTAATCCAATTTACCGAGGAAGGACAACTGATTATGTATTTGTAATTTTTTTTATAATACATTTCATAATCTATATTTATAAAATTCTATAATACCTTTCACAATCAGACTCTTCCCGCTTTCAGAATTTCGCAAACGTTTTCGACTTCTTTTAGGAAATCTTCTTGTGTCACATTTGACAGAGCCGCAAGAAACATTGCGCCTCCGGCGCCGGCTCCTTCTTTTATTGTTCCTTCTTCGTATCTTCTTATTCCGGGAAGTTTCGATTTTCCGAATCCGGGGTCTGCAATATATGCATTAAATCCGAGTTCTTCCTTAAGATTTATAAAGTTTGCCGTTTTATCTTCTTCTACGTATTTTGTCGTTGCAAGATCTATGCCGTTTACCGGAATATTCATATGTTTTATAAGTGCGTAAACGGCAATCATTTGTGTTCCGCCCGCAAGAACTATTCTCATATCAGGTTTCTTTTCTTTAATTCCTGCAACAATTCCTGCTACAGTCGGCATCATCGGGTCTCCTAGACAGCGAATTGCTTCAAACGGTTTATCTTTAAAGCAACCAAACGAAAGTCCGTGTTTTTTAATTCCGGCATTTAACACTTCTTCTTTTAAATTCAACGGATTTTCTTCACAGCTGCTGCTCGCTTTTGCATCGTAGCCCAACAAGTATAAAATTCCTTGAGCAGTCGTAGTTCCGCCCGCAATACTTTCTCCAATAACCGGAAGATCAGTTTCATCTGCTACTTCTCTTCCCAATTCTTTTGATTTTTCAAATATTTTTTCAGGGTTTTCTACCGCATCTTCTTTTCTGAAATCTCCGCCGGTTTTTGCGCCCGTTTCAAACAGCTTAACTTCCGGATCGGGCAAAGTTTGAAGTCCTGCATTAACGAATTTGAAAGGAATTTTTGTCAAATTCAGCGCAGTTCTCGTAATTACGGCCGGAGTCGGCGTGTCAAGCGGCGGCGTTGTTGCCATTACAGGTATTTTCATAATATTTCCAGAATATATTATTTCGGCATCTCCGGAAGGTGTAAGAAGCGTAAACTCCGGCGTTTTTCCGGCCCCCGACAGTCCGGGAACTTTAGATATATTCGTATTTCCCAATACACAAATAAAAAGCGGCTTTTTTGGTATAAAATCCGATTTCGGTGTAACCCATGTCATTTTTAAAAATCTCCAATAAATTAAAATAATAAATAATTGTTAAAAGTATGTTAAAATATGTTTAAAGTATGTTAAAAGTATCATGTTAAAAGTTATAATATAATTTAAATTTTAATATTTACATCCTTTAATGCTTTAATCAAATAAGTATTGTTGCTTAAAATAATTTGGATATATGTCAATTTATTTTGTTTTTAGTGTCGTGAATAGAAGTTTTATATGAGGTTTTATATTATGGATTTGTCCGCTCGAGTCAAAGAAAATTCGGATTTGCATAAAGAAAATTCAGATTTGCATTCAGATCTGTATAATTCCATATTGAATTGTACTCGTTGTCCTCTTCATGAAACGGTACAAAACAAAGTAATTTCCAAAGGATCAGATTCTCCTTCAGTTCTTTTTATAGGCGAAGCGCCGGGAAAAAATGAAGATGAAACGGGCGTTCCTTTTTGCGGTCGTGCAGGAAAATTGCTCGACTCTTTAATTTCAGATATGAATTTGTCATATGAACAGGCGGCAGTCATAAATGCGGTGAAATGCAGACCGCCCAAAAACAGAACGCCCAATATAAATGAAATTGAAAGTTGTAGGCCGTTTCTGGAAGCTCAAATTAATCTTTTGAATCCTAAAATTATAATTTTATTGGGAAATACGGCAGAAAAAGCGTACGGAATCACATTAGATTGGGGCGTTCCTTTTTTCGAAAAAGAAACGGAAAGATTCTTTTTAAAATTTTATCACCCCGCAGCTTTAATTTACAGGCGTGAAAGAATCGATGAACAAAAGCGGTTTATTGAAAAAAATAAACATCTTTGGGAATAATTGAACAATTATTTATGTAATTAAATCTTTTAATTAACGATAGTTATGAGAATTATTATTATCGGCGGGGGTGAAGTCGGATACCACATAGCGGCGGTTATGTCTGCGGAAAATCATATTTATGTGGTTGACAATTCGCCGGAGCGTTTATCCCGAATCAAAGATTTGGACGTTCAGTCAATTTTAGGAAACGGATCATCTCCAATTCTTTTAAAAGAGATTCTTCCGGCAGATGTACTCGTTGCCGCAACAAATAACGATGAAGTAAATATAATATCTTGTCTTAATGCAAAAAATTTATCCGAGAATAATATACAAACCATAGCGAGAATCAGCAATACCGATTATGTTGTATCGGCAGTTTCTTCTCGTACCGATTTGGGAGTTGATGTAACGGTTTGTCCGGAACTTTCTTTAGCTTCCGAAATTATTCGTCTTCTCAATCTTCAAGGGGCAATTGATTCGGAATCGTTTGCTGAAGGACGAGTTGAAATGATAGAATTTATTATATCAGAAGAAAACCCGTACATCGGGAAAAAATTCAAAGAAGTACGGTTTACCGATTATTGCATTATAAGCGGAATCTTAAGGAATAACGAAATGATAATTCCGGGCGGAGACGACTTTTTGTCTCCGGGAGATCACATAATAGTTCTTTGCAGCTATGCGGACCGAGATTCCGTTCAAAAAATATTCGGTTCCGCAAAAGATACTAAAAAAGGAAATAAAAAAACGGATGTGGTCATATTCGGTTGCGGCACTATCGGCCTTTATCTTGCCAAAGTTTTAGATAAAGATAAAACGGTCGATTTAAAAATAATCGAAAAATCCAACGAACGTTGTCTTGAAGTCGTTGATATGCTTCCCCACTCCTTAATTTTAAACGGAGACGCAACCGATATTAATTTATTTAAAGAAGAAAACCTCGGCTCCGCCGATGTAGTAATTGCATTGACCGACAGTGATGAAAAGAATTTGCTTTGCGGCCTTACGGCAAAACATATGGGTGCCAAGAAAATAATCTCAAGAACAAGACGTGCAAACTATATTCCTGTATTTGAAATGGTCGGAATCGATATTGCGCTTAGCACTCAAAAAACAACGGTAAACGAAGTTTTGAGATTAACTGCCGGGAAAAACGTTAAAAAAATTCATGCGATAAGCGAAGGCGCCGAAATATTCGAATTTGTTGCCAAAGGCAATACAAAATTTATAGGTATCCCGATTAAAGATTTCAAATTCCCCAAAGAATCAATTATAAGCATGATCGTAAGAAACAACAACCCTATAATTCCAACAGGAGATACGGTAATTTTCCCCGGAGATCGTGTAATAGTTTTTGCAAAAGTTTCAGCATACGATGAAGTAATCAATCTGTTTAAATAATCTATTTGTTTTAATAATTTATTTGTTCAATATTTTTATAAAAACACGGGTTTGAATATGCAATACGGCAACATTTTTTCAACAATTGGTAAAATGACGGTTTTTTTGGGTTTAATCCAGTTTTTACCTTTGTTAGTCTCTTTTTATTATGGCGAATCTTTGTTTCCGTTTGCAATTTCCATAATAATTTCTTTATTTATTGCAGCAGTTCTTTTACATTATTTTAAGCCTACAAAAGACGATTGGACAGTTCGTGAAAGTTATGCTATAGTTTCTTTAGGTTGGCTTTTAGCTTCCGTTTTAGGTTCAATTCCGTTTTTGATTTACGGAATATCACCTGTAAACGCTTTATTCGAATCAATGTCGGGAATTACGACAACAGGCGCAACGGCTCTTGATCTTTCAATTCCTTACGGTAAAGGATTTCATTTTTGGCGCACTCTTCTTCATTGGACAGGCGGTCTCGGAATTGTCGCTTTATTCTTGGCGGTTCTTCCAAAAATAAGCAGAAAAGCAGTTTTCCTGTTTAACGCCGAAGTTAAAAGCGGTGTAGACGATGATAAATTAAGCCCCCGTATTTCCATTACTTCAAAAATTCTCCTGGGCTTCTACGTCAGTTTAACCGTTATTGTTTTTTTAGTTTTGTTTTTGCTCGGTCTAAGTCCGTACGATGCACTCGTTCATGCATTTTCCGTAATCGGATCCGGCGGTTTTTCAAATTATGCGGAAAGTGCAGCTCATTTTAAAAATTCTTATGTAAATTTTGCGATTACGATTTTCATGCTCGTTGCAGGAACCAACTTCGGTTTGATGTATCGCACAATATTTCAGCGAAAAGTAACAAAGATTTTCAAAGACGAAGAATTTATTTCATATATAATAGTATTTTTATTTATTTCGTCTCTTTTAATTTTTGTGCTTTGGAAAGACATGAACATGGACTTTTTCGAATCTCTTGAAAACTCGTTTTTCCATGTTGCATCAATGATGTCGACAACCGGATTTATGATAACCGATTACAACCAATGGAGCGACAGTTCAAAAATGCTTTTGACGATTGCCGCAATAGTCGGCGGATGTTCCGGTTCTACGGCCGGAGGCCCGTTAATTACGCGCTGGCTTATTCTTCTTAAACACTGCAGAAGAGACATTTTCAAAAAAATACATCCAAGTGCTGTAAAAACGATTCAGTACAACGGAAAAACAATATCAGATTCGGTCGTTCAATCCACTCTTTCTTTTATGATTCTTTGGGCCTTTTTGATTTCATTCAGCACATTTTTATTATCTCTTTTAGGAATCGATATAATTACTTCGCTTACATCTTCAATCGCAACTATAAACAACGTCGGACCCGGTTTAAATCTTGTAGGCCCTGCAAGCTCATACAAAGACTTGCCAAGTCTTGCAAAAATGATTCTGATTATGAATATGTGGATAGGACGTCTAAATATCTATACAGTTTTATCTGTTTTTACATTTGAGTTTTGGAAAAAATAAAAGTAAGTAAAAAAGTAAGCGAAAAAAATAAAAGTAAGTAGAAAAAAGTAAGCGAAAAAATAAAAGTAAATGGAAAAATATAAGTAAGTATTAAATAAATATGAGTCTATAAACTCTATAAATGATTTTTTTTAACTCGAGAATTCAAAAAAATTCGTAGACCCAAAAACTCGAAAAATTCAAAAAAAATTCAACAAAAAAGAGGTGAGTAACTATTCATTGGTATTTCGAAGTTGTTTTTTTCTCTGAAAAGAGGCGTCTTGTTATGTTGGAACTTTTAGAGGGGGATAAACATACAAATGAACTGATTAAAAATTTAGGTGAATCTTCAGTTTCTCTTCTTCCTCAAATTAAACGACTTGTCGATGAAGGATTGATTGTACAAAACGACGGAATATGCAGTTTGACAATGATTGGAGAACTTATAATAAAACAATCTGAAACGCTGATTAGAAATTCCGACTTAATAAATAAAAATATTAAGTTTTGGTCAAGATACGATTTAAGTGATATTCCGGATTATCTTCTTGGCAGATTATACGAAATCGGTAAATTCGATATAATAGAGGTTGATTTGCGCTCCGTTTATTATGAGCCGAACCCTTACATCGATAAAATGATTAAAGATGCAAAATTTCTCAGAACTTTTACTACTATGAATCAGCCGGAATATGTTGAAACTTATTATAATTGCATTTTATCCGGTTGTAATACGGAAATACTTTTCCCGAAAGCTTTGTACGACATTTTAAAATCAAATCCTGAAAATGTAAGAAAAAAAGAAAGTCTTCCTGAAAACTCAAGATTAAAATTTATTATAACATCTCCCGACATAAAAATTGCGGAAGTGACTGTAACCGATGAAGTTTTTATGCTAACGCCTTATCCTCTTAAAGAAAGTTTGGACTACAGATATTTGATTAGTAAAGAAAAAAGTGCAATTAAGTGGGGAAACGATTTGATTGATCATATAAAAAGCATATCCGAACCGGTACCGGATATTAAAAATTAAGAGGTTGGTTTTAAATGTCGGACAGAACTTTACTTGACACGTTGACGTTTTCAAAAAGGCGCAGAAAGATACTTTTGTATTTGTTGGACGGTCCAAAAACAATAGATGAAATAAAAGAACATTTGGATTGCAGCTCAAGTCCCGCAATGGTTCAAATCAAAATACTGCTTAATAAAAAAATAATCATAGAAACCGACGGCCTTTATAAACTTTCCAATATAGGATTGCTTTTAGTTCCTGAACTGAAAAAAACAATAATGTTGTTTGAAACACTTAATGCGCCTGATAACTATTGGGCAAAAGTGGACTTAAAATCGATTCCCCCGCATATGCTTGAAAGACTTGGGGAAATCGGAAAAACATCTCTTTATAAGCCCAAAAGAGCATATATTTTTGACTGTTCTGAAGAAATGATTCACGATTTAAAAGACTGCGGCTTTTTGATTGAAATTTCTTCCATTTTTAAAAATGTATATATTCGTGAATACATTCGTATGGCGGAAGAAGGAATGCCCATTTCATTAATATTTACTAAAGAAGTTTCAGACAGGCTTGAAACGGAATATCCTCAAATCTTTTATCGTTTTTTGAGAATGGACAATGTCCGATTTTTCACATCTAAAAAAATAGAATTTGCATCATGTACGATAACAGATAATTTTTTATCACTTTCTCTATTTACAAAAGACGGACATTTTTATAATCACAATCTCACAGGTTATTCAAAAAACGCAAGAGAATGGGGCAAAGACTTGTTTATGTATTACAGAAGTATATCAATAGTCAGAACTCCTTGAATTCTGACTTTTAATTATAATAATAATAAATAGTTAGTTAGTTAGTTAAGTTAGTTATTTCGTTACTTTCAATATTTAGTTAGTTAGTTCGTTACTTTCACTACGCATACTTAACTGTTAATAAGCAACAAGTCTAATTATTTAACGTGTGAAATTATAATCAGTTGGAACGGATTGAATTGGCAATTGAACAAAAAGATGAGCAAAAGAATATAGGACAATACATAAAATACTCGGAATATTCGGAATACTCGAAAAACTCAAAATATTCGGACTCGGACAAACCAGTTTTTTCCGCAAGCGGTGAAATTTTAAACAGCGAATTATCCGGATTGGATGAAAAAATGCATGCTGCATTGGAAAAATATTTCGGATTTACGTCTTTTCGCCCGAATCAAAAGGAAGTTATTGAAAAAATAACATTGGGAGAAGACGTTTTTGTTGTAATGCCGACAGGTGGCGGGAAGTCTTTATGTTTTCAAATTCCGGGACTTTTAAGAAGCGGAACGGCAGTAGTCGTATCTCCTCTAATTTCTTTAATGAAAGACCAGGTCGACAGCCTCGTTTCAAACGGAATTGACGCGGCATACCTAAACAGTTCTTTAACAGACATTGAAGCGGCCGACGTTAAACGTTCACTTTTAAAAGGAGAACTTAAGTTTTTATATGTCGCTCCTGAAAGGCTTATGATGCCTTCCACTATTTCTCTTCTCAAAAAAATAAAAATTTCGTTGTTTGCAATCGATGAAGCACATTGTGTTTCCGAATGGGGACACGACTTTCGTCCGGAATACCGAAAACTTCACGAATTGCGTGAAAAATTTCCGGAAGTTCCGATGATTGCACTTACCGCAACAGCAACTGAAAGAGTTAGAGACGATATCGTTAAATCTCTCAATTTGAAAAACCCCTATATTAAGATTGCAAGTTTCAGACGCCCCAATTTGTCTTATCGTGTTATTGAAAAGAAAGACGCTTTCAATCAAATAGTGTCTTACGTTCGTTTCAAAAAGAATCAATCCGGAATAATTTATTGTCAAAGCAGAGAATCTGTTGAAAGTTTGGCAAAGAAGCTTTCCCGTTTGGGTTTTAACGCAATTCCGTATCATGCAGGGATGACCGATTTAAAGCGTGCTCAAAACCAGGAGAAATTCATAAAAGACGACGTCGATATAATCGTTGCAACGATTGCTTTTGGAATGGGAATCGACAAACCCGATGTCAGATATATAATTCACTATGATTTGCCGAAAAACATAGAAAGTTATTATCAGGAAACCGGTCGTGGCGGTCGTGACGGTTTGGAATGCGAATGCATTCTTTTTTTCAGCAGGGGAGATTGGCATAAGGTTCGATATTTTATCGAACAGAAACGTACTAAAAAAGAAAGAGACATTGCATTTAACCAGCTTTCCCAAGTAATAAAATATTGTGAAGGAGTAAAATGTCGGCGCAACGTTCTTTTAAGCTATTTCGGAGAAGAAGTAAAAGAACCTTGCAACAACTGCGATGTCTGTTTAAATCCTGTCGAATTTGAAGACAAAACAGACGAAGCAAAGCTTTTAATAAACTGTATCGAAGAAACGGGTCAACGCTTCGGTTTATCTCATGTCGTAGATATTTTATACGGTTCAAATACGAAAAAAATAAGAAGTCTTCGCCACAACAGATTAGACTCTTACGGATCCGGAAAAGGCATATCTAAAGACGACTGGAAGCAAATAGGAAACAGCTTAACTCAATCCGGATTTTTAACAGTAAGCGGCGGCAGATATCCTATTTTGAAGCTGAACAAAAAAAGTAGAGAAGTGCAAAAAGGCGACCTCGAGGTTAAACTTCCGGTAGCCCAAAAGCTTACAATCAATTCATCAGGCGACGTCGTATCAAAGACGGAAAAAGCGGACAGCGTCGTATCAATTCCGGGAAAATCCGGCGGCATTGTCTCACAATCGGAAAACGTTGACAGCATCGTATCAAAGGCGGGAAAATCCGGCGGCCTCGTTTCACAATCAGGCAAATTCGGCAGCGTCGTATCAAAGGCGGGAAAATCTGCCAAATTAACGGAAAACTCAAAAGGAGAAACAGTTCCCTCAATTTCTGAAATAGATGAAATCAAATTGAGAGTGGCTGCTATTAGGAATACCAAATTAGGATTTGAATCTGAATTTGAAACTGAAACGGAATTTGAAACTGAATCGGAAACGGTTCCCATATCGATTTCGGACGAAAACGAGCTTGGAAATACTGATAAATACAGTTCAATCGATCTTGAGGTTTTGCCTGCAAGTATGCAAAAAGGGAAATTCGATAACAACTTGTTTGAGCGCTTAAAAGCACTCAGAAAAGATATAGCAAACAGAAGAAATCTTCCCCCTTACATCATATTTGCCGACACGAGTTTACGCCAAATGGCCGCCGAATATCCTACAAACGAAAAAGAATTTTTGAAAATTTCAGGAGTAGGCGAATACAAACTTCAAAAATACGGAAAACCGTTCATTGAAGAAATTATCGACTTTTTAAACGAAAAAAATTCTTCGAAAGTAAGCGAGCTCTTTTCAAATTTGCCCGATACTGAAAAACAGTTGGAAAATAAAGACAGAGAAACAGACGGAAAAACCGCCGGCAAGACGGGCGACAAGGCGGACGGAAAAATCTCCGAATTTGTTGATGAAAGAGCAAACGCTCTAATTGATGCAAAAGACGAAGAAAATATTCAAAATTCGTTTTCAAAAGGCTATTCTTTAAAAAGCATAGCAGAAGCGTCTTCGCTTCCGGTTTCAACAGTTGCAAAACACATAGAAGAAAACATAAGGAAGCAAAAAACGGATAACGTTGATATGATATTGCCGGTTGAAAAACAAAAAGACGTTGAATATGTGATAACGGAAATTTTAATCGAGTATATGGAAAAAATTCATATTTCAGAAATTAGAGACAGAATAAAAACGGACTTAACCCATGAAGAAATCAGTATTTTAAAAACACTTCTTACAGAAAAAATGAGATGGGAAAATAATAGAAAACGCAAATAATCAATTCATTAAAAAATAAAAAAAAATAAAATTTAAATTTTGCTCATAATGTATTAAATATGAAACGGCGTATCCTCCCAAAATCGACAACATAAAAGGAATTTTCGGCGTAATCCATTGTATTTTATATGATTTGTTTTTTTCCAAAAAACTTATTAAATCTTTTCTATATTTTTGTTCGTTTTCAGAAAAAATATCAAATCCGAAAAAATTCGAAACAATTTTTCCGTTTTCAAAATCTACTTTTTCAAGTAAAAAATAATTCTTATTTTTATTCCTGATTTTATTTTCACTTTTACTTTTACTTTCTATTTTATTTTCACTTTCACTTTCTATTTCGTTTTCTCTTTCTCTTTCACATTTACTTTCACATTCAATCAAGTCGTTGAATATGTTTTTTCTAATTCCTAAAAACGAAAAAATCGGTTTTTTTAAAACGTATTCGAATTGAAATAAAATATTATATAAAAATATTAAAATCGGGTATATCAAAGTTATAATTAGAGATGTAAAAAAAGTAATCGGGAAATAGAGCGGCTCATTTGTGTTAAATAAAAAAATTAGAAGAAAGCATTTTAAATCGGCACCGCCCGCCATTTTTAAACGAAACATGATTTGAAATATTATAAATAAGATTGCAAAAACAGCAAAAAATAAAATTATTTTTAATATATTATATTGATTTTTTAATATTTCAAAATTCGGTTTTTCATGAAAAAAATAATAAAAAAATATTATAATATATGTTGCAATCGCCACAAACCATAATTTGTCGGAAACACGTCTTTTTACGATGTCCTGAACCGATGCGACAAATAATATAAATATAAAAAAAGTTGAAAATAAAAAATGAGGATCTGTTTTCATTAATGAAAATAAATCGGTTTCAATATTTATATAAAATTAAATAAAATTTCTTTTTATTTTTCTTATTTTATTTTTATAAAATTTCTTTTTATTTTCTTGTTTTATAATATTATTTTAATTGCCCGGTTTAACGTGGCTTATTAATTCAATTTCAAAAATCAGTTTTTTTCCTGCAAGTCTGTGATTGAAATCGACTTTTATCGTATCGTCGGTTATTTCAGTTACATATCCTTCGAGCACTCCTCCGGTTGAAATCGTCATCTGAAGAGGAGTTCCCAATTCGGGAACTTTTCCGATTCCGTCTACTATTTGTTGTTTCGGAACGGGAATTTCCAAAGACGGATCTCTTATTCCGTATGCTTTTTCAGGAGGAATTTCAACAGTTTTTTTCTCACCTTCAACCATTCCCAAAACTCCTTCATCAAATCCGGGAATCATTTGCCCCGCCCCGACTTTAAAAGAAAGCGGGTCAGAGTTTATAGAACTGTCAAATACTTCTCCGTTTTCAAATTTTCCTGTATAATGTACGCTTACCGCATCGCCTTTAGCAACTTTTTTAATGTCTGACTCTGACACAATTTCACCTCAATTTTTAATTTTATTTTTCTTCGTCTTCTTTATTTCTATTCGTCTTCATTTTCTTTATTTCTATTCGTCTTCATTTTCTTTATTTCTCATTTTCTTCTTCATTTGACTCGTTTAACTCGTCAGTTTCCGTTTTTTTAATTTCAACAACTTCTATATCAAATGTAAGCGTTTCCCCTGCAAGTCTGTTATTTAAAGCCAAGGTTATTTTTTCATCACTAACTTCAATTACATATCCCGTAAAATAACCGAATTGAAGTCCGTCTCCTATTTTCGGCACACTTCCTAAATTGTTTTTGACAGTTTCCATAGGTATGTCTAAAATCATCGTCTCGTTTCTCTCACCGTAAGCTTCTTCGGGCGGAATTGTAACTGTTTTTTTCTCTCCTTCTTTCATTCCGATTACAGCGTTATCAAATCCTTTAATCATTTGTCCCGCTCCGGCAACAAATTCAAGCGGTTCTCGTCCTTCTGATGTATCAAATACGGTTCCGTTAGTATATTTTCCCGTATATTCGACTTTTATGGTGTCCCCGTTTTCAACAACTGGCTTCTCTTCGATACATCCCGATACAAATATTGCAAACGTGATTACCGCAATCAATATTAGGATTTTATTTGTAAGAGATTTATTTGAAATTTTGTCCAATTTTCCTTTAAACATTTAATCACTCTTTTTCATCATTCTTTTTTTGTTTCATCGTTTTCTACAGTTTCATTTTTTGTAAGTTCTACGAGGCGTACGTTAAAGTTTAAATCTTTTCCGGCCAACGGGTCGTTTAAATCAATATCGACTGAACCGTTTTCATAAACCGCTTTAATAATTCCCGTCTGATATCCTCTATTTGTACTCATTATTACTGAATCGCCTTCTTTAATATTTTCAATTCCGCTTTGTTCAACGAATTCTTTAGGGTATTGGCGAACTTTATTGTCAAAATACTTAAGTCTTAATGTGAAATCCTTAGTTTCATTTAGTTTCATACCGATAATTTGCTCTTCCAAGCCCTCGATTTGCGTTTCGCTTCCGATTACAAACGAAATTGTATTTCCGCCCGCCGTATTGTTAAAAACGGTTCCGTTTTCAAATTTACCAACAAGTTCAATCGAAACGCTGTCGCCCATTTCAGCAACCGGCTCTTTTTTTTCTTCAATGCAGCCGGAAAACAGAACGGAAAATATTACTATTGAACATAAGATGACACTAAAACAGTTAAAAAAATACTTTTTTATAAAAAAACGATTTCCCACTAAATTTCACTTCCGAAAATATATTTAATTTTTCATTTTTTTAGCTTTTTTCTATAAACTTTTCCGAACAAAAACTTTTCAAAACAAAACTTTTCCAATTTTCAAAACAAAACTTTTCCAATTTTTAGAGCAAATGTTTTACGATGTTTATAACAAATGTTTTTCATTTTTTAAAACAAATGTTTTACGATGTCGTCTGAAATTATACTGTCGCAATATTTACATCTCAAAATGGATTCATCGTACGATTCCGATTCTACTTTAAACGATGTTTGTATCGGTTCTTTGCTGTTTGTTATACAGTTCGGATTTATGCATTTTATTATTCCGTGAATTTCATTTGGAGTTTTTATTTGTGTCTTTGAAATAACGTTGTAATCACGTATAATATTTACGGTCGCATTCGGTGCGATAAGAGAGATTGCGGCAACTTGTTTTTCTGTCAATTCCATTCCTTCTATTTTGACAACGTCTTTTCCGCCGCGCGATCCTACCGCGTTCATTACGAAACTTACGGTTTTTTTAAAATTTTCGTTTATTCCCATAATTTTTAAAACGTTAAACGCTTGCCCGCAAGGGATATGGTCAATAACCGTTCCGTTTTCTATAGCTTTTATGCGCAAGTCGCTTTTTTTATTAGTTTCGCTTTTTTCATTTTCATAAAACTTTGCCATATTTTTCCTCCATCGCCATTACCAATACGGCCATTCTTACCGGGATTCCGTAAAAAGCCTGTTTAAAATAACAAGCGTGAGGGGTTTTGTCGACTTCCGGTTCTATTTCATCAACTCTAGGTAAAGGATGCATAACTTTCATATCGGGTTTACAATTCTCAAGCAATTTCAAAGTAACTCTCATTTCTTTTGAAACTTTGTTATATTCTGCCGGATCCGGAAATCTTTCCCTTTGAATTCTTGTCATATACAATACATCGGAATCTTTTACGGCATTTTCGAGTGTGTCGAATTTGGTAACTTTGATTCCTCTGTTTTTCAAGTCCTGAATAATTCTGTCAGGCAATACGAGTTCGGGAGGTGACGCCAAATTTATTCGGGCATTATAGTGAGAAAGGGCATAACACAAAGAATGAACAGTTCTTCCGTATTTCAAATCGCCCGCCAAAGTAATCGTTAAGCCGTCCAATTTGCTTTCTCTTCGAATCGTATGCAAATCAAGAAGCGTTTGTGTCGGATGATGTCCAGCTCCGTCTCCTGCATTTATTATCGGAACGGTAGAAAATTCGGATGCCATAAACGCGGCCCCTTCTTTAGGATGTCTCAAAACGATTGAATCCGCATAGCTGCTTACAACTCTGACCGTGTCTGCAAGCGATTCTCCTTTCATAACGGAACTCGTTTCAATCGATCCCATATCTATTACTTTTCCGCCCAATCGAAGCATTGCGGTTTCAAAAGACATTTTCGTTCTTGTACTGGGCTCAAAAAAAAGAAGAGACAAGATTTTTCCGTCAAGTATATTACAACGCTTTTCACGAAGAGCAACGGGCTCAAACTTTTCCGCCAAAGAAAGAATACTGTCTATTTGCTTTCGTGAAAAATCTTTAGTCGATAACATATGATTTAATTTCATAAAACGCCCGTGCCTTTTTTCTA
>JAAYST010000038.1 GCA_012518265.1 Candidatus Methanofrustulum fimipullorum
AAAAAAACATTTTTAAAAATCAGCACAAAATTTATGTGCAAAGTTTCAATGCGTTTTTAATTACTTGTAATATTTCTTTATCATTTTTCATTTTTTCAGCTGTATCTTTGCATTTTTCAGCGTCAATTTCCACCATTTCGCTTGGATAAAATAAAATAAGTTGTTTGTATGACTCTATTATTACTATTCTGAATATGCAGTATATGGGAAGGGCTAAAATCATACCGAGTGCCCCGAATGCTTGTGCAAACGCCATTGTCAAAACTACAGATAAAAACGAATTAACGCTTACTTTATCTGATACAACGAACGGGGTCAGGTATACACTATCTATAAATTGAGTTGTAAAATTTATCAACAACACGTAAATTGCAATTTTCGGATCCATAGCCATCCCTACAATAAATGAGGGTATTAGTCCGATCCAAGGTCCTATATACGGTATATTGTTCATAAGGCCCGCAAATGCTCCCAACAGTAACCAATTGTCTATGCCTATTATATAAAGCCCGACAGAAGTCATAACTCCTACCGCGATTGTTTGAATAACTTTTCCGTTGAAATAATTGTTTACTTCATCTATTATTGCGTAGTATGCGTTAAAAAAAGTTTCATTTATTTCTTCAGGAACAATTTTTTTTAAATAATCGTCAACAATATTGATTTTTTTAAAATAGAAATAAAACATAAACGGATAAATTAATATTGCATAGTAGCACAAAACGGCCAAATTGGCAATAATGTCTCCGGCAGACAAAATCATTTTGGAACTGAATTTTAAAACAATATTATTTATTTCTTCTCTTATAGTTTCACTTAAATACTGTGATACGTGAAGAGTATCTATCATCGAATTTATCGCACGTGTTCCTGTTTGTATCAATTGTTCAAAATAAACTAAATTCATTACCAAATATGAAAATTTGTCGGATATGCTTGCTATATAATAACCGATAAAAAGAACGGAGAACACTATAATTAATATTTTTAAAGTTCTTCGATTTTTTTTTGACAAAGGGGCAGTTAATGAATTAAAAACTTGCCCCAACTTATCAATAATTATTATGATACATAAACCGGTAATAATAACAATAAAAATATCGGTGAAATAAAACATAATTAAAAATATCAGAGAAAGAACAGTTCCGATAATTACAAGAGTACTCCAAACAGTCTTGTTCGTTGAAAGCGGCATTTTATCCTCTGTTTATTATGTTTTATTCAATAATTTCTATATTTTTATTTTTTATTTTGTTTTATTCAATAATTTCTATATTTTTATTTTTTATTTGATAATAAATTTAATTATTTATAATTGTTTTGTTTTTATTGCAGCTTATCTTATTTTAGATCCCGGTTTCATAACTTCGTCGGGCGTCAGCAATCGTACATTTCCTTGTTCGTCTTCTGCTGCAAGTACCATTCCTTGTGATTCAACTCCTCGGAGTTTTGCCGTTTTTAAGTTAACGATTACACAAACAGTTTTTCCGGTTAACTCTTCTTCAGTATAATAATCTCTTAATCCTGATACGATTTGGCGCGGGTTTTCTTCTCCAACATCTACTATTACTTTATAGAGTTTGTCCGATTTCGGAATCGGCTCCGCCGAAACGATTTTCCCTATTCTTATGTCTGTTTTAAAGAAATCATCTATCGTTATAATTTTAATATCTTCGTTTTCTTCCATACTTTCTTCCTCGTTCTTTGTCTTTTTGATACTTTTTATTTCATTTTCGTTTTTTGGATCTTTGCCTGATTTATCCGGCTTTGATTTTATATCAGCTTCACTTAATCTGGCTTGCGCTATTTTCTCAACGACTTCTATTTTTTCGTCTTCAACTTTTTTAAATAATATTTCGGGTTTATTTATAGGCGTTCCCGGGCTTAGCGGGACAGTTAGCTCATCATATTTCACCGACTTAAGAGATACGTCAAATCCGAGATTTCTCCAAGCTTCTTCCATTTTGCCCGGCGCAACCGGTTCAAATAAAATACAAAGAGATTTGACTATTTGCATACAGTTTAATAAAACGTGCTCGCATTTCTTTGTGTCGGTTTTAATAAGATTCCACGGCTCATTTGACTGGAAATATCCGTTTCCGAAAGCGGCAAGCTCCATAATTGTGTCGATATACTTCTTAAACTCGTAATTTTCAAGAGCTTCAAAAGACTTTTCAAAAGTTTGATTAGATTTTTCAATAATTTCAGGTTCAATTTCTCCGTTCGGTATTTTTCCGAAATTCCTATAAACGAAAAGCATCGATCTGTATATGAAATTTCCTAATACGGCAACCAATTCCGTATTTATTTTGTCTTGGAATATTTTCCATGAAAAGTTTACTTCTTTTGTATGCGATGTGTACCCTGCCAAGTAATATCTTAACAAATCGGGATGGAATCCTTGTTCCAAATAATCTTCTTCCACCCACACAACATTTCCGCGCGACTTTGAAAACTTTTGATTTTCTATTTTAAGCATTCCCGATGCGACAACATCGGTAGGAGTTGAATAGCCTGCTCCCATAAGCATCGCAGGCCAGAAAATACAATGGTGGTAGACGATATCTCCACCTATAAAATGGACAATATCGGAATTGTTTTCTTTCCAATATTTCTCCCAAGATTCATTGTTCTTTTTTGCCCATTGTTCGGTAAATGCAATATACCCGATAGGAGCGTCAACCCACACATAAACTACGAGATCGTCCGCTCCGGGAAAAGGAATTCCCCAACTTAAGTTTCTTGTAATACACCAATCTTTAAGTCCTTGTTCGAGCCAACCTTTTGAGTAGTTTATTGCGTTTTCCGTTCCTTTCAAATTTTCTAAAAATTTTTCAAGTCGTTTAGTAAAATCGGAGAGTTTGAAGTAATAATGTTCTTGTTCTTTGTATACTGCTGGCGTTTTACAAACAGCGCAAACAGGATTTAAAAGTTCTCCCGACCCAAGCGGCCTTCCGCAACCCTGGTCACACTCATCGCCTCTTGCAATTTCTCCGCAGTGCGCACAAATTCCTTCAACATATCTGTCGGGCAAAAACATATTACATTTTGTACAATATGCAACGTCCGTTTTTTGTTTAAAAACGTGATTTGCTTCTATGTTTTTATTTATAATATCTTTTGTTCTGTTGTAGTTTTCCGGGTCGTCCGTCGTACCGTATGCGTCAAATTCAATTTCCATCGTTTCAAACAAATTTTTAAAGTGCTCGTGGTAAACCGTTACAAGCTCTTTTGGAGTTACCCCTTCCTTTTCGGCATTAACTACAACAGGCGTTCCGTGCGTGTCCGATCCGCATATGAAAAGAATTTCTCTTCCCGCTTTTCTCATCGCTCTTACATAAATGTCGGCCGGAATATACGTTCTCATATGACCTATATGCGCTTTTCCGTTAGCATACGGAAGACCGCATGTCACAACGGCAGGCTTTTCATAATTTTTTAACTTCATAACTCTCCTCTCGACTCTCTCAATTCTCTAAAATTCTCTAATTCTCAGAACTCTTTCCCAGAAAAAAATCGTGCACAATAAATAAGTACATAAATAAGTAAATAAATAAATAAATAAATAATCGGATACACAATAAATAAATAATCGGATACACAATAAATAAATAATCGGAATTTGATATTACTATTTTGTATAAAAATCGATTAAATTTGATAAATGTTTAAATAAATAATTTAAATAAATAGTATCATTTGTTTAAATAAATAGCATCATTTATTATAAAATATTGTCTGAAGTAAACGGATAAAATACGAATTAGGGTTTTAGTATGGTTAAATCAGAAATGAGATTTCGCGAATTTATAAAAAACTTAAAAGAAAGCGGTCGTTTAAATGAAATTGATTATCCCGTTTCAAAATATTTTGAAGCGCCTTACATGGCCTCCAAATCGGACGGCCC
Organism: Candidatus Methanofrustulum fimipullorum; assembly: GCA_012518265.1. Taxonomy (GTDB): domain Archaea; phylum Halobacteriota; class Methanosarcinia; order Methanosarcinales; family Methanosarcinaceae; genus Methanofrustulum; species Methanofrustulum fimipullorum. The sequence continues at coordinate 3,908 of JAAYST010000038.1, forward strand.
TATATTTTTCAACGATATTTCCAAAAGTCGTGCCGTTATGAATCTTTTAGGTTCAAGAGACGAACTCGGTTCAATGTTGGGCGTTTCCAAAGATGAAATTATAGACCGTTTGTCAAAAGTGGACTTTTCCGGAAAAGTCGTTTTAGTAAACGACTCTCCAACAAAACAAAACGAAATAAACGAAAAAGACGTGGACCTGACAAAACTTCCTATAATGAAACATTTCGAAAAAGATGGCGGCCTCGGCTACATTACTGCAGGTATTGTTGTTACTGAATTCGAAGGGGAAACGAACGCATCAATTCATAGATTAATGATTATTGATAAAAATCGTCTTGCGGCAAGGCTTGTTCCCCCGCGGCATACTTATGTTTTACACAAAAAAGCGTCCGAGAAAAATCAAAAACTGCCGATTGCAATCGTAATTGGGCCGGATCCGATAATTACTTACGCAAGCACTACCCGAGTTCCTTTAGGAAAAGAATTCGAATACGCCGCATCACTTCGAGGCGAGCCTGTAGAACTTTTCGAATGCTCAAACGGCATAAAAGTACCGCACGCCGAATATGTTTTGGAAGGTTATATCGATCCTATAAAAAGAGTACCCGAAGGTCCGTTTGTCGACATTACAGGCACTTATGACATTGTAAGAGACGAGCCCGTAATTACCGTTACAAAGATTTGGCACAGAAACGACCCGATTTATCACGGAATTCTGCCCGCAGGCCCCGAACACCTTCTCATGATGGGTGTTCCGTACGAGCCGAAAATATACAAGGCAGTAAGTGAAGTTACAACTGTAAAAAATGTTGTTTTAACCGAAGGCGGCTGCTGTTATCTTCACGCAATCGTTCAAATAAAAAAGCAAACGGAAGGTGACGGCAAAAACGCAATAATGGCGGCATTTGCGGCACACACGAGCTTAAAACACGTAGTGGTCGTTGACGAAGACATAAATATTTTTGACCAAAACGATGTGGAATTTGCAATCGCAACAAGGGTAAAAGGAGACAAGGATATTTTAATAATCACGAATGTCCGCGGAAGTTCTCTTGACCCGAGAGGCGAAATTGACGGCACCACTACAAAAGTCGGAATCGACGCGACAAAAGTATTAAACTGCTCCGAATTGTTTGAACGAGCAAAGCTCAAAACTTTTGAAAATTAAAAAACATAAAAACCGTCAAAATATAAAAAATATAAAAAAAAGTTGGTAAATATGTCTCCAGAAAAGCCTGTTGTTATGACCGCATCTGAATTTAAGCAATTGGTTCGTGATAATAAAGAAATCGATTTATCAACAGTCGATGTTGTTACATGCGCTACTTTCGGAATTATGTCGGGAACTATGGCATTTTTCTCTTTTTTTGCAGCAAATCCCGGCACATTTAAAAAAGCAATATCGATTTCTTTTAACGGAATTTCAGGTTTTGTCGGCCCTTGTCCTAATGAAAGTAACGGATGGGTTGATGCAGTTTTCTACGGTACTTCCGTTTCCGAATCCGATTCAAAATATGGTGGAGGCCATTTGTTTAAAGATATAGTTTCCGGAAAAATGATTGAAATTATTTTAAAAGTTTCTTCTGATTCCGATAAAATATCTACACTTACTCTTTATAAAAACATAAACGATTTTAAAACGGCAAGAATGATTACTACGCGCAGCAGCTTTAAAAATTATACCGCTTTTACCAATTTAACCGACCGGGATATTACTACGATTTTTTCAGTGCTGCCACTAAAGTCAAACTCAAAAGAAGCAACAGTTTCAGGTTGCGGCGAAATAAATCCGCTTGAAAACGATCCTGCTTTAAAACATCACAAAGCTGGAACAAAAGTACTTTTAAACGGCTCAATCGGATTTATTTTAGGAAAAGGAACAAGGAGTGAAGAAAAACCCAATTTGTCCATATCTTCCGATATGAAGGATATGAAACCGCATTTAATGGGCGGATTTGTAACATCGGCCGGCCCTGAATGCATGTCATGCGTTGCAACAGCAATTCCTGTCGACGACTTTGAAACACTCGATTTTTTGAAAATAACAGATGAAAATATTAAGCTTCCCGTCGCATGTGTTTCTGACAGAGTGCCGTTTGACTTTGCAACATACGCAGACGTATGGCAAAACACCGGACGAAATATAAAATATATTAAAGAAAACTGTTTATCCTGCAAAATTTGTGACGCAGAATCCTTTTGCCCGGTAAGTGCAATAAATCTGAATTCATCAAATATTGTCTCTAGCGATTGCGTTTCCTGTCTAACATGTTTATCCTCTTGCAAACACGGAGCATTTAAACTATATTCCGATTGCTTCAAAAATGAAAAAGAAAACGAAAACGAAAAAGAAAAAGACAGCGGAACATTAAAATTGAAATCAGGCAAATATTCCATATCTTTAAGACAATCCGACAGAAACCGCGCAGAAGCTGCATCGAAATTATTGAAAGATATGATTGAAAAAGGGGATTTTAACTTAAACTCAATAAATTAATCAAATAGTTTTAGGAATGATTCCTAATAGTAATTTATTTATATCTTTATATTATTTATTTAATTACTCTTTTTAATACTTTTAAAAATTAAAAAAACTAAAAATTTAAAAAACTAAAAGTTTTAAAAAGTAAAAAATTTTAAAAAGTAAAAAGTTTTAAAAAGTAAAAAGTTTTAAAAAGTAAAAAATTTTAAAAAGTAAAAAATTTTAAAAATCATTAATGTAAATATAACTAAGATAGTAACATTTTTTAGAGGTTTATAAAATGGCAGTATACATTTGCGCAGTTTGCGGTTACGAATACGATGAAGATGTAGAAGGAGTACTCTTTGAAGATCTTCCTGACGACTGGGTGTGCCCCATATGCGATGAAGATAAAAGCTCATTCGAAAAAGTATAAATGGAAAAATGAAAAAATAAAAATTCTATTTTTATATTTTTCTTTTTCTTATTTTTCTATTTTTAATAAATGCCTTTTCAATCAAAAGAAATAAATACAAGAAATGCATTTTAGAGTCTCTCTTAAGATTTTTAAAACTTCTTAAGATTCGAAACTATAACTAAATCTTATAGTCCTGTAGTGTAGCGGTCAATCATTTCGGCCTTTGGAGCCGGCGACAACGGTTCGAATCCGTTCAGGACTATCTTTTTTTATATTTTTCTTTTTTAGGGGAAAACCCCGGATTAGTTTTTTTTATTTTAAATGATACGCCTCAGCATTCGTTTTTTGTTTCCGCGCACTGCATCTTAAGAATTTCCCATGGTGCGTTTTTTCAATAATTGTTAAAACACAAAGCCGTTTTTTTTAATATTTGTGAAAACCCGAGTTTGTTTTTTTTCTTTTTAAGATTTTAACAGCTGTTCCGTTTTATTCTTTTCCCGTAAGGTTTCAGTATCGGTGGCCCAATTTTGTTTTTTCGTTTTATTTTTTTTATGAAAACCCCGGATTCGTTCTTTTTTATTTTTATGGTACGACCCGGCATCCGTTTTTTATCATTGCGCGTCGCATCTCAAAAATTTCCCATGTACGTTTTTTTTCAATAATTGTGAAAACACAAGGCCGTTTTTTTCAATAATTGTGAAAACACAAAGCCGTTTTTTTCACTATTTACGAAAATATCACCTATTTTCCCATAAACTATATATAGTTAAATAGACATTCTATAGTCTGTAACACAAAAGTTTACAATCGTGTTACAAAACTACATTAAAACCCCTCTCCAAAAAACGAAATACACTCAACCTCTACACTTAATTTACACCTAATTTTGTGAATTACGAGGTCCTCACTCATTCAAAAATCCGTTTGCCTGTTTGGAATTTCATTCCAAACAGGGTGACATTTTTATTTATGCTGTTACTTGTTATATGCATTATGGAAATAATTTTTAATCAGCATGTCTCTTTTTGCTCAGGTGTTTGTCATATCAAATCGTTTTCTTCTTTTTTAAATAAAATTCAATCCGTTTCTGAAAAATACGACGTTGTCGTTCAAGCTCTTAACGGAAGTTTGATTGCAGGTTTCAATCATATAAATTTTGCAACCGAAAAAGCTTTCAAAAATTTTAAGAACAATACAAATGAAGCAAACGATTTGGGCGTTGAAATAATGAGACTTGCATCCGGGAACAGTCAAATTAACAAATCTTTTTCAATCGGTTTGACTGAAGGCGAAAACGATTGTTTGTTTGTAATTGTCGGCTCGTCAGATGAATCCGTAAAAAAAGCATTTGACTTGCTGTCCGAAATCGTTTCAATGGACGGGTTTGACAATTTTTTAGACAGGTCAAACGAAAACGAAATTATTAAATATTTCAATATAACAAAAGAAGAAATCTGTGCAACAGATTTGAGTAAGAACACGATTGAAGATTTAGTAATCGAACGCGTCGCTCTTACTGATTTTTTGAAATAATTTTTGCATAATTTCAAATGAAATTATGCAAAAATTTTCCGGATTATACCGTTTTTAATCTGTTGTTTTGTTTTTTATATTTTTTTTGTATTTTCTAATTAGATAAGTTTATATATCTCACACATTATCTCTTCTATTGCAATTAGTTCTTTATTCTTGTTGTAGTAAATTTACTCTCATAAATTTACTTATTTATCTATCTATAATATAATAGGATGTTTTAGCATGAAAAAATTAATAAGTTGTCAATTTTTTTGACTTTGTTGGTGTTTTTTTTCTGTGTCTATATCTCCCGTATTTGCTTTGGGTGCTATAGATAAAATTGACAAAAACACTTATGTTGTAAATGAATATTTGCTTATTTCTGAATTATCCTCTATGGATTATGCTTCTTTAAAAGAAATAGGTTGCACAGATTCGGATATCGATCTAATTTTATAATCTATTTTAAAAATGTCACAAAAGTATTTGGGTGGTATGATGGTCAAATTTAACGAAGATGGTTTTTTGATTAAAAAAAAACACACTTCAAAAAGCTGCTAATATTTTAATAGTTTTGTTTATAATCTCTATTTTATTTTATTCTGCAGTAGCTTTATATTCAAATTCAAATGACGAATTCTTAATTGAACAATCTTTTGAAAAGATAGGAAATGACGGAATTGTTAATTTTGATATTTCCGTTTTGAATACGTCTTATGCGAATTTTCCTTACGAACTTGTTTATTATTGGGCTCCCGTTACTATTTCGGCAATAGATTTTAAGAAATCGGAATTAATTGCAACTTATGTAGATTCGGACGGTCATGAGACAAAAACTCGTGTCGGTTTTGAAAAAGTCCCGATGTCGTTTAACGCACTGAAGTCTGAAATCCCTTCGAAAACGGAAAACGGAACATTGACCAAAATTTCGGCAAAAGTTTTAATTCCAGGAATTTCAGGACCGGATGCAGGTTCTTTGGTCACGATTGAACCTGTTACGAAATACTATGATTTCGGGCTTTTTATTTTTGAAATTAGTCCATATCGTCCAATTTGGTTTTCGTCGCCTGCGCATTTCCAAACACAATCGCTTGTTTTTATGCTATTTAAAACAAAAGGCGATTATTTTATTTCACAGATTTATATTAAATCCAAATTTCGAAAATTCGATAAAATAAAGTCAGTCTTCGACTGACTTTATTTTAATGATAATAGAAACTCAATAAAACTGTTTTTTCGTTATTTGTTTGAATCAAAAAAAAAGAGCTCTCCGATTCTCTTAACTTCAGAAAATCGCTACCGCTTTTATATTATTTTTAATTTGTTTTCATATTATTTCTTAAATTAAAAGTCGCAAAGCGACTTTTAATTTAAATATAAAGTTATTATAATTTAAAAAAACCGTTTTTACGTTTTATTTTCAATCATAAAACACTTTTGAAAAAGAACTCTTCGGCTCACCGCAAACGGGGCACGCCCAATCGTCCGGCAAATCTTCAAACGGAGTTTCACCTTCGTATTCGTATCCGCAAACATTGCATACATATCTGTAATTTTTACCGGAAACGCTCGCTTCTTCTTCATTTTCTTTTTCCGGCGCTTGATACGTCGGCGCATTTTTGGGGGCTTTTCCTTTAATCACATTGTGATAATATGCGTACGTCATCGGATTTCCGGGATTTTGTTCCGGCGTTTTTTGACCGTCAATTACTTTTGCAAAAAACACGGTGTGAGTCGAAAGGTCTTTAAAATCGACCAATTCGCACGAAAACCAACCGCAAATCCCATCATTAATTATTGGTATACCCGTTTCTTCCAATTCATATTTTACGTTTTCAAATTTATTTACGTCTTTGCTCGTTTTAAATCCGAACTCTCTAATTGTCTCGACAGAAGTTGATTCCGATAATATCGACACGGTAAACTTCTTAGAATCTTTTATAACTTTGTTTGTGTAATTATCTTTGTTTACACTTACAGTTATCATTGCAGGGTCCGACGTAACTTGAATTACGGTGTTTACAACACATCCTGCAAAACTTCCGTCATCTTTTTCCCCGGCAATAATGTACATGCCGTATGATAAATCTCTGAAAACTTTTCTATCCATAAACTCCACAACACTTTTTTGTTTTTTTAACTATTTTAATAAAATTAAAATAAAATCAAATTAAAATGAAATTTAAATAAAAATGTAATTTAAAATAAAATAAATTTATGATATAATTTTGTCAAGCATGTCAAGCTCAATCGCGTTTTTAATTTCTCTTGCAATTCTTCTTCCCGTTGACATGTTTTCTTCAATTAAATCAGCATAGGGTGACCCGGAAATATATATATTTGTTCCTGCAACAATTCTTGCAGAAATTTCAAACACTTTTATTTCAAGTTCGTCCGTGAATACGGTTTCAAGACAAAACGGTCCTATCATTCCGCCAAACAAATCAAGCGATTCTTCTACGACTCGACTTCCAAGTTCAAAAATAAGCGGCAAAAGCGATTCTCTTGCAACCAACGGCGTATTTCCGGTAACTACGTAGGTCGGCATAATTCCGGCACCAATTAATTCTCCCGGAGATCCCAATCTGAAAATCTCATCCGCATTTGATTCTACTCTTCTGTCCATGCTGAGCATTTCAAGACTTCCTTTGCTGAGCGTGTAGCCTGTATCTTTAATCGGGGAATAGAAATAGTGAAGGTAGTATCTCGTTCCCGTTATGAATCTTTGTAAAGTAAATGTTTTTGTCGGGTCCAAATGCGCAATAAAATCTTCGTACGATTTTGCAATGAAAAAGCCTTTTCCGCCCTGTGCTCCGTCATATTTTACCATAACGGGTCCGTCTATGTCTCTCGGGTCTTCGATTACTTCCGGCATGTGAATTCCGGCTTTCATCAGCCACTCTCTTTCTTTTTTGCGATTAGACTCCCAACTCAAAACATGTCTGTTTCCGAAAGTGGGCAACTCAAGTTCTGCAAACTTTTCCGCTCCGATATATGAAATAAACGAGCCGTGCGGTATTATTATCACATTTTTCTTTTTGAGCTCTTCCGCTTTTTCCAACAAATCGTCATATTTTTCCAAAATAAGATATTCGTCAGGCTTTCCCTTCGGAAAAGCGTCATAAAATTTGGGCGGCTTGTCTACACAAATCCCCAAAGTTTTAAAACCTTCCTTTCTGGCTCCGTCAAAAATTTGAAGGCTCGAGTGAGAACAAATCGTTGCAATAGTTATATTGTTTTTGTCATATTTTTCCAATATATCCATTATTATTTCTTTCTTTATTATCATATTGAAACATACCTGTATCCTTTCAAATATAAAAGAAGTTATAATATTTAAGCATGTCACTTATACTTGTGATAAAACCCAACTATATTTACAATCTTTATATAGTTATAAAACATTTCAGTTTTAAAAGCGTCACAAAGTCACAAATTTAAACATTAGTAAATTAGTAAAAAACACAGGTGAGTCTATGTCCGATTCCGAAAACGAATTTAATGAAAAGGTTCTCGTTTTACCGGTTAATGAAAAGTCTAAAAAAATACGACAAATTTTATCAAACGAGACATCGGTTAGAATAATATCGGAACTACAAGAAAAAAGCATGTCAGCAACCGACCTTTCTGAAATATTGTCTATTCCTTTAAATACTATACTTTATAATCTTAACATTTTGGTTGAAAACGAACTTGTCTCGATTAAGGAAATAAAATTTAGTGAAAAAGGTCGTGAAATTAAAATTTACGAAGCTCCGCAAAAAGCAATTATTTTCGTACCTGAAACCTCTTCTAAATCTTCTTTAATTGCTCTAATCAAACAATATGCAAGCGTTTTGGTAATGGCACTCGGGTTCGGTTTTTGCTTCCAATATTTGTATAGATATTTCTTATACGAAAAAGGGGGCGTATTTGGTACCTTGGAGGACAAAACAACTTACGAATCGGTAAGCGACGAATTAGTTATGAAAGGAGTTGAACCTGAATCGCAAATACTCGGAACGAAAGGAGCTTTCGACATTCATTCTCTATTGGCGGATATTGAATACATTTTATACGATTTGTTCTCTTACGAACTTACATGGTTTATTTCAGGCGCACTGTTTACCGTCATTGTTTTATTGATTATATTTAAAATAAAAGATGCAAAGAAAAATAAAGATACAAAGAAAAATAAAATCTAATATCTAATAATATATTTCGGTGTAATTTATGGTCAAGATGGCTCTTAAAGTTTCATATATCGGGTCGGATTTTTCGGGGTCTCAAATCCAAAAAACGGAACGGACCGTTGAAGGCGTTCTTCTTGATGCGTTAATCGAATTGGGTTTGACGGACAGCGCTGAAAGCGCAAATATCAAATCATCAGGAAGAACCGATGCGGGCGTTCATGCACTAAGTCAAATAATTACTTTTGATACAAACGACCCGGGTCTTTCGATTCCGAGAGCAATAAACTCGAAACTTCCTTCCGACGTTTGGGCGTGGGCATACGCAATAGTTCCCGACGATTTCAATCCCCGAAAAGATGCCGTATCGCGATTTTACCGATATTATCTTTTCAATGAAAAATACGACATTTCAAAAATGCGAGACGCAGCCCGTCTTTTGGTCGGAACTCACGATTTTTCAAACTTTTCTAAAAAAGATAAAAAACAAGAACGAACAACAATAAGAACTATTGAAAAACTCGATATAAGAGTCAGCGGCGAGCTAATTCAAATAGATATATAGGCAAATTCCTTTTTATGGAACATGGTTCGAAAAACCGTTCGGGCACTAATGTTTGTGGGTGACGGAATTCGTGACGTTTCATGGATTTCTGACATGTTAAATCCTGATGCGCACGAAGAAGGAATCGAGTCAGCCCCCCCTCACGGACTTGTTTTGGTAGACGTTTTATACGATTCCCCACCCGAATGGATTGATGACGGTTATTCAATAAAACGCGCAAACGAAACGATAGCGGAAGTCGTTAAAAAATATAATGTAATGTCAAGCGTAATGAAACAACTTATGATCGAAGATACTGAAAATGTACAATAAAATATAATAAAAAAGATAAAAATGAGTAAAAAAAGAGAAAAAATAAAAAAGAGAAAAATAAAGAAAAAAAATAAAAAAATAAAAAAAGGTGAAGCCCCGTGCGTGATTCGAACACGCGACCTAGTGATTACAAGTCACTCGCTATACCGGGCTAAGCCAACGAGGCGCTTATGATACACCTACAAGTGGCTTCAAATATATAAATCATTCTACTTTTTCATTATTTTTCGTATTTTTTCCATATTTTATATGAGTTATTTTTTTATATTATTAATGTCATGGGTTCGTTATTATTTCATGTTTTGTAATTGTTGTTTTGTAATTGTTTTGATTGTTGCGTTGTGATTTTGTGTTTGAAGAAATGTTTAAATTTGGTAAAAAAAGTGTCGATTCCGGTCTCGTTTACGGCAATTTCGGCAACATGAGTTTCGTTTCGTCCGACCGCTCTTTTATTTTTATAACAAAGTCGGGAACTTTTATGGATGAACTTAACGATAAATCTGTTGTGTCTGTTTATGCAGACGAAAGTAACAAATCTCAATTTTCTTCTCAAGTATATTCGGAAGAAAATCTTGCATCTTCCGAACTTCCCGTTCACCGTTTAATTTATAAAAAGACTGATTTCAATTGCGTTTTTCATGTTCATTCTCCTTACTCCGTTGCCGTTTCGATTATAGAATACGAAAAAGGAAATCAATTTATTACTCCTGTCGACAGCGAAGGTAAAATGTTTTTCGACAAAATTCCAATAGTGTCCGGTCCTCCGGGAAGTCTCAAACTTGCTGAAAATGTGTCGGAAGCTTTAACAACTTACAGCGGTGTTATAGCAGAAGGGCACGGAACATTCGTTGCCGCAGAAAACTTTTCAAAAGCGTATGTGATTTCATCACTAATCGAACATTCCGCAAAAGTTCTTTACCTTTATAACCTTTATAAAACAGCACAAAATTTTAAATTATAATCTATATATTTTTATATTAGTTTTCGATTGACTTACTTTAATTCTATTAAAAATAAACGGGTTTACATGTCTTTAGATTCTATCAGGCCGTATGTGACAAAAGTCTTAATTGATCCTGTTTCCAGGAAATTGACTGTTTTAGGGATTTCTCCAAACACGCTTTCTATAATCTCGCTTTTATTTGCCGCGTTGGCCGGATTGCTTTATTATATTTCCGGGCGATTTATATCTCACGAATATTCCTATTTATTTTTATTTTTGGCAGGTGTTTCCGTTTTAATAAATTCGGGTCTTGATGCGCTTGACGGCTCTCTTGCAAGGCAAAAAGGAATTGAAAGTAAACTTGGTGATTTTTTAGACCATGTAATCGATCGCTATTCCGATGTTTTTATATTATGTGGTATTCTTCTTGGCGGGTTTTGCAATTTTTTTATAGGAATAGTTACGCTTTCCGGTGTTTTACTTACAAGTTATTTAGGCACACAGGCTCAAGCTATTGGTATTGGTCGATACTACGGCGGTTTAATGGGGCGTGTGGATCGGTTGGTTTTGATTTTATTCGCAACGCTTGCGGAACTTTTATTCCTTGCTTTTGTCAAATCTCCGTTTGATTTTTACGGTTTTTCATTTTTGGGCTGGTGCATGATTTTTATCGGGATCGGGTCTCACATTACGGCTTTTCAAAGAATTTATCACATATGGTCCGCTCTAAAAAACGAATAAAACGCAGCACCCGTTAAAATCTTTAAACGAATTAAAAATACATTCGTTTAAAATCTTTAAACGAATTAAACACACATTCGTTTAAAATCTT
>JAAYST010000039.1 GCA_012518265.1 Candidatus Methanofrustulum fimipullorum
AGTCTAAATCTTTTCTGTCTACTACGAAAAATACTTTATCTATGTATTCAAGTTTGGTTGCAAGTCTTGCTGCTTTAAATGATGTTAGAGTTTTTCCGGATCCGGTCGTATGCCAAATAAATCCTCCTGCTGAAACTTTTCCACAATTTTTATTTTGGTAACTTGATTCGATTTTCCATAAAATTCTTTCAGTTGCTGCAATTTGATATGGTCTCATAACTAATAATGTATTGTTTACATCGAAAACACAATATTTTGTTAAAACTTCAAGCAGTGTACGTTTTTCAAAAAAAGTTTCTGTAAAGTCTTTTAAATCTCGAATTATTTTATTTCTTGCATCCGCCCATTCAATAGTAAATTCGAAGTGATTTTTATTTTTGGCAGTAGTATTTGCAAAATAGCGCGTATACGTTCCATTTGAAATTACGAAAATTTGTACATATTTATAAAGTGAATTTTCTGAATTAAAACTCTCTTTACTGTATCTGTGGATTTGATTGAAAGCCTCATGAAGACTTACACCTCTTCTTTTAAGTTCCACATGCACTAAAGGCAGCCCATTTACCAAAATCGTTACATCGTAGCAATTTTTATGAATCCCCGTTTGACTTACCTGATTAGTCACTTGCATAAAATTATTAAAAATATTTTTTTTGTCAATTATTTTTATATTTTGCAAATGTCCATCATCAAATATAAAATCATAAACCTCATTTTCCTGAATTTTCCTCGTTTTCTCAACCATTCCATCATTAGGCGAATCCACATATTCAATCAAAAAACGTTTCCACTCAGAATCAGTAAAACGCACACGATTCAACTTTTCAATTTGCACCCTCAAATTATCATACAAATCCCCAACAGAAGATGCATTAAGATACTCATACCCAAGATTAATTAAATCCGCAACCATCTCCCTTTCAAGATCCGCCTCCGTTTGAAAACTATCACGAGCACGATAAGGCTTTTTATACTTTGCTAAAATAATCCCATTATTCATTTCAGCAATCGTAGACGTCTTATATTTATAAATTCCATCACTTTCAGTCAATTAATCAGCTCCTAAACAATTTTACTCCCTTGGAAAATCCATCAAAAGATTTCGATAATATTCATATTGTTTTTTTTGTGAATAAGAATATTATTTGATTCGATTGTTTAAGAATTAATTTTATTAATAAAAATAATATGTAATTAATAAAGATATATAATTAAAAATTATGTATTATAAGTAATCATTTTCATTAAATATAAAATAGCAACAAATACCTCAATAAACAAATCATATAAAAATAATATAATATAATCTAATAAAATATGTTATATCTGTAAAAAAATATGTTAATATTAAAATATAAAAAAAGTAAAAAAGTAAAAAATATAAAAAATATAGAAATACAAAAACATATAAAAATATATAAATATAACTATAAAATTATAAATATTTTAATTGTTATTGTTATTTATTGTAGTTTGTTTGTTTTTTTAAAAAATGAAAAAAAAACAAACAGACCCGAAAACATAAAACATTAAAATGTTAAAACATTAAATGTTAAAACATTAACTGTTTTCGGATCTTAATGTTTGTTCGATTTCATTCATTTTTTGTGTAATCGTAATGAGCGATTTATTCATGTCTTCAAGCATTTCACGGAATTTGTTGTTTCTGTTTTTGATGTATTCTATCGCATCTTCCGTCGATTTTTCAATGGCGGCTCCTGAGCCGACATTTATTACGATTTTTGATACGTTTTTAATTTCTGCGTGAACGAAACAACCCGACCCTATGGGAATTATGGATTCCGCCGAGTCGGAATCGTCGACTCCGGATCCGGATTTGGCAAGAGATTCTATGGTGTTTATTGTGCTTTCTCCGGAAAATATGTTGTTTTGAATAGAATTCATCTGTTCTCTTGCAACATTTACCGCTTGCTCAAGCTCTTGATAATGATAAATGAGTCTTCGATTTTCATCGTTTATTGAATCCACAATTCATTCCTCTAATGCGACACTTTCAATATCAATAAGCCTTCTTTCAACTCCGTGTTGACTTCCGATCGTTGAGTAAACTTTTTCAACTGCATTTTTCTCGTTCAAACTCGAAACTGTTTTCGTAAATTTTGAAACGTATTTGCCGTTTTGAAATTTACCGGAAATTATGTAATTATTCATAAATATCACCGAATTATAAAATTTAAATTATATAAGAAAATAATGTAAATAATTAAGTTAATAAATTAATTAAATATATAAAGTTAATACAAGAATTTTTGTTCGTTATCATTATTCATCTAAAAGATTTAAGCCTTCCAAAATACGACCGAATTCATAACCGCTCGTTTCATCGCCTGCGATACAGTTTTTAGAATTTGCCAATATTCCGGATCCGACCATTCTTGAACCGAAATTAACGCTTGCGGTAATCGGCTCCATTCCGAATGCGTTTTCCAAAATTGCAAATTCGTCTTCGGTAATTCCGGGAGCTACGACTAATCCTTTGTTTGTGACACATGCGGCCATCCCGACTGTTTTAAAACCGGAAATGGTAGTTCTTACAACGTCTACTTTTAAAATTTCTTCTATTTTTTCAACAGCTCTGTTTGAAATTTGAGGATGAACTGCTGCTGCAGAGTCGTTTGCAAGAATTATATTTCCGACCGCATTGATTTTTCCGGGCAAATAGTCAACAGCTAAACCCGTTTCTTTTTGAATGGAATCCGCACCGTAATTTCCGGAAATTAAAAATCCGTTTGAATTTCCGCGACAAAGAGAGCCGACTAAAATACTGCCGTTTATCAAACAAGAAACGGAAGACACTTTTAAAGTGTCTTCTATGTTTTTTAAAACGGATTTGTCAACGCCTTTCGGAAGCAAACAGTAATCCTCGGTACATGTCGAAAACACACCGATTACAGGCGAGTCCATTATCTTTATTGAACGAATCATGATATACAACTTTATAATAATTTTGTATTAACTAATAATTTTATATTAATTTGTTCACAACTTAATATTTGTATTAATTTGTTTGTATTTAAGCGACAAGTTCCGCCCAAACGATATCGTCACCGTATTTTGCGGCTCTGACACGAATAAATGACGGGGGTTTTTCAGATCCTCTTTCCCAAACTTTTTCATTAATTGATTTGTCGATTCTGATGTTTTCAACTTCCGCTTTCATGTGCCTAACCAAGTAAGCACGAATAATGCTCATCGCTTTGTTTGCTCTTCTCCATCTGGGTGCGTTTTTCACGTCCCTTAACGGAATGGTATAAATTTGTTCTTTTACGATATTTTCAGCCATAAATGACACCTGTTAAACCTGTTAAATATTAGTTTGTAACTATAGTTTTGTTACTGTTTTATATTATCGCTTCATTTAAGTCTCATCGAAGAGCGTCTCCAATGTCTTCTCTTCGGGTGACTTACCACGTTTCTTTTAGTCTTAATAATTACCCAAACCGGAACTCTCGTATTCTGATTGTGGGCTTTTGCCAATCTTTTTTTCTGTCCTTTTAAATTCTTTGCCATAATAAACACCTTAAATTTTGTTTCCCGAAAATTTTAATTCTTTGATAAATTAATTGAAAATTAATTTGATAAATTAATTGATAAATCGTCTAAACGTATTTATAAATCATAAATTCTTTTTACAACTCTTGACTGTTTATGCGATTTCGGAAATAAAGTATTTGCATCTTCAACTCCGATTTTTCGATTAAGCATTTCTCTTAATTCTTCTTCATAATCGCATTTTTGCAAAACTGAACTTTCTCCTTCTTCGATAATCAAATTCAATCTAACCATTTCATTTATCGTTTTTCTCCCAAAACCCGAAAGCGGGCTTGCATAAAGAATATTGTTTTTATCTTCAAAACTCTGAATTTCCGATTTGGTCAAATTGGGAACGCGGTCGTCCCGTCTGATTCCGTCGGCAATCAAAAAAACATCATCGGAATCTCTATCCGATACGATTTTTAAGAGTGATTGTCTGTGAAGAAAGTTGATTGCGTTATTCAAAAAACCGTCCTGAATTGCCATGTCGCATGCTTTTTCCAAAATATCCGTTCCCGGATTTATAACACGGTGGGGAAAGCCTATGATTTTTGCCAAGTCTTTTGATATTTCCGCTGTCGGAATAATTCCGAAACTGCAAGTTACAAGTTCAACTTCAAAAAACTTTTCAAGCATAATTGCCGTAAGTGAAGAGTCTTTTCCTCCGCTGAATAAAACATACGCTTTCATAATAAATCAAACGCGTTTGAATGTAGTTTGTCTTTTAGGCGGTTGAATTTGCGCAAGCAAACCTTTGAGTTGTTCATCATCTATCATGCTTCTAATTCTTCCCGATTGTGCCATGGAAATCAACTGTACTTCCAATTGTTCAACAAGTTCGGGTCGAGACATTTTAAGAGTTGCAAGGCGTTCACGAGCTTCCGGTGTTAGGATCTTACGAAGGATATTTTGCTTCATTTGTTCCATTTCAGCTTGAGCCTGTTCCTGCTGATACATTGCTTCAGGACTCATTTGTTGGGCCTGCTCCTGTTGCTTTTGCATTTGTGCAAGTCTTCTCTGTCTTATCTCTTCAAGTTCATTATCCATAATCTCATTACTCCTTATTTTGACATTTGATTTGATTGATCGATTGATTAATTAATCTAATAAATTGATCTAATGATTCAAACTTATTTATCATCTAATTTCGGGCAAGTCGTGTTTTGATCAGTTTTAGTATCTGTTAAACTCCGGGCGTGTTTCAACAAGCTCAAGTTTTACTTCATATGCCGTGTTGTCCAAAAAGGACTGACCGGCCGACGATACCACTCTGCCTTCCTTTTCAACTTTTTTGAGATATCCGGCAGATTCAAGTTGTTGGAGCGCCGCTCTTATAATTGATCCGCTACCTTGTGCTTTTCTGTGAGCTTTTGAACCTCTGTTCTTCTTCCCGCCATAAACAGATGTCAATCTTTCAACACCGACAGGACCTCTGTAGTATACTGTGCGAAGAATTGAGGCGCATCTTGTATACCACCAGTCTTCTTGAACAGGCGGAAGTTCCTTGTGTGCACCCGTTTTGACATATGCGGCCCATTCGGGCGGTTTTATATTATCGTTATCTTTTAATTTCTCTGCAACTTTCAATATTAATTCGTTTGCAGGAACATCATATGCAGTTGTCATTTAATATTATTACTCCTGTTTTAAACCATATATTTCTCATATTAAATCCCGATGCGGGAAATTATGATCAGAACAGAACAAAATACAATTTACATTTCTGAAATGTGAAAATCAAGGAAAAAAGAGATTAAATCCCAAAACGTTTTAAATAAAAAACAACCGCAACCCGCTTTACTTATAAATAAAAACACATTTAAGCATAAAGCATCGTACATTTAAGCATAAAGCATCAGCTGTTCAAATTCAAACGAATTTACTCCCCGATAATTGTTTCAGATAATATAGTTGATTTACTGCGGACAAATATTGAAGCATACAAATTTGACACGCATCTGTTCGGTTCGTTCGGATTTTTTCTTATCTGAAAACAACGCTGGCAGAAGTCTCAGATAAATTCGATGTTTCAAAATGAAATTAAAAGGAGCCGAATCCTAAAAAATCATTTGAATAGAAACATTTCAGAATAGTACAAGAAAGCAATAAGTTATATAAAAATATATCTGTCAAATATACGGAACAAATATACAAAATATACGAAACAAATCTATGAAAAAATATACTAAACAAATATACAAAATATATGGAACATATGAAATATATGAAATTTTCGTTAATCTAAAACACTAAATATATTTAAAACATACATATTATTATAAAAATAAGTACAGAAAATATACAGAGGAGAATTAGGGATTATGGAAAATAATGTGGAAAATAATATAAAAAACAATACGGAAAATAAGAATGCAGATGAAATTTTACAAATCGCAGAGAGTATATATAAATGTGACAAAGATTTGATTGAAAAAAGTATAGATGAAGCACGAATAAAAAAAGTTTCAGATAAATATATAATTGAAGAAATTACGAAAGGCCTTTTAAAAGTTTCAAACGGGCTTGCTGATGGAAAACTCTACATGTCACAAGCGGGAATTGCGACTAAATTTGTAGACTCAATTATGAACAAATTTGACAAAAAATCTTTTGGAAATAACGGAAAAACGATTGTAATCGGAACGGTTGAAGGAGACATACATGATATAGGAAAAACCCTTCTTTCAATAATGTTTAAAACATCCGGATTCAACGTATACGATTTGGGAACGGATGTTTCAAATGAAAATTTTATTGAAGCTGTACAAAAGTACGATGCGGATCTCTTAAGTCTTTCCGCACTAATGACTATTACAATGATTAAACAAAAAGAAATAATAGATGAATTAAACGAAAAAGGTCTTAAAGAGAATTTAATTGTGATGGTTGGAGGATCGCCGGTTACAAAAGATTGGGCAAAAGAAATTGGTGCGGACTTTTATGCGGAAAACGCCGCAAGTGCAATAAAAATTGCAAAAGAAGCGCTTGGAGTTAAATAAAAATTATAAAAACAATAACAATTATAAAAACAATAAAAATATAAAAATACATAAATATATAAAAATATACAAAAATAATTAAAATTGATAGAGAGTTGGAGGCTATGGAAAATAAGAATGATGGAAAAATTAAAGAATTTAAAGAAGTTGGAAAAATTGAAAGAGTTGAAGAAGCTGGAAAAGTTGAAGAAGTTGTAAAAACTGAAGGAATTGAAGAAGTTGGAGAAATATTAAAAATTTCTGAAACAATATACAAATGTGATAAGGATTTAATTGAAAAAAGTATTATTGATGCAAGAAATAAGGGAATCGATGACAAATATATAATAAAAGGAATTTCAATCGGTCTTTCAAAAATTTCGGACAGCATTTCCGACGATGAACTTTTTATGCCGCAAGCAGGCGTTGCAACGAAAGTTGTAGACTCGTTAATGGATGAATTTGGAAAAGACGCTTTTGAAAATAACGGAAAAACAATTATTATCGGAACGGTTGAAGGTGACGTTCACGAAATCGGAAAAACGCTTCTTTCGATATTGTTTAAAACTTCGGGTTTTAAAGTATACGATTTGGGAACGGACGTTTCAAAAGAAGAGTTTATTGAAGCCGTAAAAAAATATGATGCGGATCTCTTAAGCCTTTCCGCTCTTATGACTACTACGATGAATATGCAAAAAGAAATAATAGAAGAATTAAAAGAAAAAAGTCTTAGAGATAAATTGTTAGTGATGGTTGGAGGAGCGCCTGTAACAAAAGAATGGGCAAAAGAAATAGGTGCCGACCTTTACGCGGAAGATGCAACAGGTGCTGTAAAAATTGCAAAAGAAGCACTCGGAGTTAAATAAAAAAAGAAAAACAATAAAAATAAAAAGAAAGAATAAAAAAGAAAGAATAAAAAAGAAAGAATAAAAAAGAAAAAGACTAAAAAATTATTTTTTAGTCTTTTTGTTTTTATCGGCAAGCCACGGTATGTTTGATCTTATTTCTTTTCCTACCGTTTCCATCAGGTGTTCCGATTCAAGGCGTTCCATTGCTCTTAAAACTGTATAGTTTGTAAGTCCTTCGAGTATGAATTCTTTTGCAAACTGACCGTTTTGTATTCTGTCGAGTGCGATATACATGGCATCGACCGATTCTTCATTTATGATTGAAGGTCCTACTGTCATTCCGCCGTATTCAGCCGTATTTGAAACGGAATCCCACATTCTTTCAAGGCCGCCTTCGTGAATTAAATCTACGATAAGTTTTACTTCGTGAACAGTTTCAAAGTATGCCATTTCGGGTTGATAACCCGCATCGACCAAAACTTCAAAAGAGGCTTTTATTAAAGCTGAAATACCGCCGCAAAGGTCTACCTGTTCTCCGAAAAGATCCGTTTCGGTTTCTTCTTTAAATGTTGTTACATAAACTCCTGCACGCATACAGCCGATTCCTTTTGCAAACGATTTTGCATATTTCATGGCGTTTCCTGTTGCGTCCTGATAAATTGCGATGAGTCCGGGAACCCCGATTCCTTGAGTAAATGTTTCACGAACCGTATGGCCGGGACCTTTCGGTGCTACGAGGAATACATCCAAATCTTCTCTTGGAATTATTTGGTTGTAGTGGATATTAAATCCGTGAGAAAAGCTAATTGATGCTCCTTTTTTCAAATTGGGTTCGATTTCTTTTTTGTAAACAATCGATTGAGCTTCATCGGGAAGCAATATGTGTACAATATCGGCAGACTCAACAGCTGAAGCTACGTCTTTTACAACCATTCCGTCTTCTACAGCCGCATTCGAACTTTTGCCGGGGCGAACGCCGACAACAACGTCAAGGCCCGAGTCTTTTAAATTCAAAGCCTGAGCTCGTCCTTGACTTCCATAGCCGATTACCGCAATTTTCTTTCCGGATAAAACACCGGGCTCAACATCGTTTTCATAAAACATTTCTGCCATGATTTTTACTCCTTAATTTTAGTAATTTTTAGTAATTTTATTACATTATTTGTATAAATTAGATACTTATAAAATAATTATCAATTTCTGTCTCTTGAACCTTCTTTATAGCCTCTGGAAAGTCCTACGCGTCCTGTTCTTACCATTTCTTGAATTTCAAACGGTCTTAAAAGTGTTTCGATCGCTTCTATTTTTTTATCGTCTCCTGTAACTTCGATAATGAAAGAATCTGTTGCGATATCGATTACTTTTGCGCGGAAAGCGTCGACAATTTGCAATATTTCGGGTTTTGTGTCTTTTACGGTTTTTACTTTTATTAATGCAAGTTCACGTTCCACGTGCTCTTCATCGTTTAAATCAATTACTTTTATTACATCGATTAATTTGTTAAGCTGTTTTTTGACTTGTTCCAAAACTTGATCGTCAGCTCTGACAACTATAGTCATTCTCGAAATACTCGGGTTTTCAGTAACGGCAACTGACAAACTATCAATATTGTATCCTCTTCTTGAAAAAAGTCCCGACACACGAACGAGTACACCGAATTTGTTTTCTACCAAAACGGACAAAATGTGCTTTTGTCCTTCGGTTTCACTTTTATCAGATTTCTTTTGTGACACTTTTTATCCCTTTCCTATTTCCCTTTCCGATATTTCCTTTCCTGTTTTAAGCATCGGGTTCCAAATATTCGTTAATTGAAGCTCCTGCCGGAACCATAGGATATACGTTTTCAGATCTGTCAACGAGTACGTCAACTACAGCAGGTCTCTGTGAATCGATTGCCTCTTTTAAAGTTCTTTTCAAATCACTTTTTTCAGTAACTCTAAAACCGAGTGCACCGTATGCTTCCGCCAATTTTACGAAATCAACGCTGTTTTGAATATCGGTTTCCGAATAGCGTTTGTCATGGAAAAGCTCCTGCCATTGGCGTACCATTCCCAAATAACCGTTATTTATAATAACCGATACAATCGGAAGATTGTGCTGAACCGCTGTTGCAATTTCTTGAGAATTCATTTGAAAAGAACCGTCTCCTGTAATATTTATAACCGTTTTGTCAGGACACCCCACTTTTGCTCCTATTGCGGCAGGAAGTCCAAATCCCATTGTACCGAGCCCGCCTGAAGATATAAACTGCCTTGGATATTTAAAGTCGAAATAGTGTGCAGCCCACATCTGATGCTGTCCTACGTCTGTTACAATAATTGCGTTGGGTGCCAATTCCGATATAGTTTCAACTACGAATTGCGGTTTAATTAACGGAGAATTTTTGTCATAAGTTAACGGGTTTTCCGATTTATGTTTCAAAATATCGTTAACCCATTTATCATTATTTGCCTTATATTCCTGAATCAATTTTTCATTAGATCTCGTATTTATTCTTTCGTTTATGATTGAAATCAAATCTTTCAAAACGATTGACACATCTCCTACAATTGGAATTTCCGCATATATGTTTTTTGAAATTTCGGCAGGATCAATATCTATGTGAATTACTTTTGCACCTGATGCAAAATCTTCAATACGACCGGTTACGCGGTCATCAAATCTGGCACCTACTGCAATTAAAACATCACTGTTTTGAATTGCATAATTTGCCGTTTTCATTCCGTGCATTCCCGGCATCCCTATAAAATTTTTATGAGAAGAAGGCATTGCACCCAAACCCATCAAAGTCAATGTAACCGGAATATTTAACAGTTCGGAGAGTTCAACAAGCTTTTCTGATGCGTTTGAAGAAATAACGCCGCCGCCTGAAAAAATAAGAGGCCTTTTCGCTTTCAAAATTTCAGTTGCGGCACGCTTTATCTGTTGCATATTTCCTTTATAAGTCGGCTTGTAACTTGGAATATTTACATCTTTCGGATAGGAAAATAAAACTCGATCAACTGTTGCATTTTTTGTTATATCGACCAAAACGGGACCTTTTCTTCCCGTTGATGCTATGTGAAACGCCTCGCAAATTGCAGTCGGAATATCTTCAGCTCTCTGAACCAAATAATTGTGTTTCGTAATCGGAAGAGTAATTCCTGTTATGTCGGCTTCCTGAAACGCATCGTTTCCGATTAAAGAACTGTTAACTTGACCTGTGAATGCAACAATAGAAGAAGAATCCATATTGGCCGTTGCAATTCCCGTAATTAAATTTGTTGCGCCCGGTCCCGATGTTGCAAGGCATACGCCCACTTTTCCCGTTGCTCTTGAATAACCGTCGGCCGCATGAGCTGCCGCCTGTTCATGGCGTACCAATATATGATGTAAATCGCAATCGAAAATTGCATCATATATAGGCAGCAAAGAACCGCCCGGATAGCCAAAAATTGTATCGACCGACTCACATTTTAGCGATTCTATGAAAGCTTGTGCTCCACTTATAGTTTCCGTTTGCTTTTTCAATTGATTAATTCCTCCGAAATAAGTTAACTTATAAAAGTCGATTCATTCCGTTTATAACCGCTTCAACCGAAGCTTCTATAATATCGGTTCCGGTGCTTTTTGAAATAACCATGTCCGATTTTCCGGAAAGTCTTACAGTTACTTCAACGAGTGCATCTGTTCCGCCTGTTATTGCTTCTACGTGATATTCTTCCAAAACGATATCGCCGATTGAAACTATTGCTTTTTGAATTGCTTTTACTGCCGCATCAACCGGACCGTCTCCCGTTTCCGCTTGAATTATCTCTTTTCCGTTTACATCCAAAATAACAGTTGCGGTTGGGATTACGGGTCTTCCGGATATTGCCGTAAACGACTTCATTTTGATTACCGATTCGTGATGCAAATCCAAAACGGTATCTGTAATTGATTGCAAATCGGCATCTGTTACGTGTTTTCCTTTATCTCCTATTTCTTTTACTCGACGGAATATTTCTCTTTTTTGTTCGTCTGTTGCCGTTAGTTCCAATTCTTTTAGAGCAAGTTCAATTGAGCTTAAACCTGCATGTTTTCCTAAAACGACTCTTCTTTTACGTCCTACAATTTCCGGTCTTAAATATTCATAGCTTTCCGAATTTTTAATTAAATCTCTGACATGAATTCCCGCTTCATGAGTAAATGCATTTTCCCCAACCAATGATTTATTCCTTGCAATCGGAACGCCTGTAACTCTTGCAACAAGTCTTGAAAGTCTATAAAGTTTCGAAGAGTCGATTCCCGTTTTGAATTTATAAAATTTATCAAGTGCTACCGCAACTTCTTCAAGCGATGCGTTTCCTGCCCGCTCTCCGATTCCGTTTACCGTAAGGTGTGCACACGAAGCCCCCGCCTGAACAGCCGCAAGCGTATTTGCCGTTGCAAGCCCCATATCGTCATGGCAATGAATACTAAGCGGCGCTTTTACTCGAAAAGCAAGGTCTGTAAAAATCGTTTTTGTAAGTTCGGGATAAAGTGCACCGACCGTATCACAATAACAAAGTCTGTCTGCACCGCCTTCAACTCCTTTTTGATACAATTCCGCCAAAAAAGAAACTGAAGAGCGAGACGCATCTTCGCAGCTAAACTCAATTGTAAGGCCGGAATCTTTTGCATATTCGGTCACCTCAACGACTTTTTCAAAAAAAGCCTCTTTTTGAGCTGGATTTGATATATCAAATTTCAATTTCGTAGAAATATGAAGAGGAGAAGACGGAATCACCAAGTTAACTGAATCAATATTACAATCCCCCGCAAGGTCGAGATCGTCTTTTCTCATGCGACTGTAGCTTGAAATTTCGGTATTAAGTCCCAAATCGGTAACAGCTTTGATAGCCGCTCTTTCTCCGTCAGAAGTCGCCAAGGAACCCGCTTCAATAACATCAACACCGACATCATCCAGCGCCAACGCTATTTCGACTTTTTCCTCAGCTCCCAAAGCAACACCCGGGGTTTGTTCCCCGTCGCGTAAAGTCGTATCGAGAATACGGATTTGACGTTTCATGATTATCTTTTCCGAAATCTGTTTTGAAAATATGATAGATATAATAGAAATAATAGATATAATAAATACAATATATTGATTTGTTAGCAAATCTTTAAAATAATGTATTAATACATTAATAAATCTTTTTATATAAATTTATGTAACAAATATGATAAAAACCGTACAGCGGTTTTTTTAAATAAAAAAAACGAGGCACCGGTTTTTCTAGAAATAAAAAAACGGTGTGACCAAAAATCCTAAAAAAGCGCCGTGCCCGAGAAAAAAAACGGAACCGGGGGTTTTATTGAAATAAAAAAACAACCCGATCCTGTGTTTTTCTATCGAGAAATAAAAATAAATACTTCGGTTTTTTAACAAATAAAAACAAATAACCGCTTTTGTCAGGAAAAGAATAAAAACGGGCAAGATTTTCTCAAAAATAGAAAAAACGAGGCACCAGTTTTTCGAGAAATAAAAAAACGGGGGGACCCAAAAATCCTGAAAAAGCGCCGCACCCGACAAAAAAACGGAACCCGGGTTTTATTGAAATTAAAAATAACCCGATCCTGTGTTTTTCTATCGATAAATAAAAAACAAATACTTCGGTTTTTTTAACGAATAAAAAACAAAACGAAAATATCTAAGAAGTTAATGTAATATATGATACAAACCTTTTAACTTATCCTGATAAATAAACTATGTAAATTATGTAAACGGCAGGAATTTACATAAGGGAATGTGTATATGAATTTAGAAGACGTGATCAGCGAGCAGAAAGAATTTTTAAAAACCGGAAATACGAGAAATGTAAATTCTCGAAAAAAAATATTGAATCGGTTGTATTCTGCGATACTGAAAAACGAAGATAAAATTTTAGAGGCGTTAAATTCCGATTTGGGCAAATCGGGTTTTGAAGCGTATATTACGGAAATCGGAATCGTACTTGATGAATTAAATTATGCTATAAATAATGTTGCCAAATGGGCACGCCCGGAAAAAGTCGGAACGTCTGTTAGTACATTTCCTGCCAAAAGTCGAATTTATCGTGTCCCGTACGGATGTGTTCTCATAATTTCACCGTGGAATTATCCGTTTCATTTGGCAATCATACCGCTAATAAGCGCAATTGCTGCTGGAAATACGGTTATTCTAAAACCGTCTCGAAAATCTATTCACACAACCGCCGTTTTACGTGAGATTCTTGAAGATGTGTTCGATCTTAAATATGTTTATATTGTTGATCCGTTTGAAGTCTCTCATGAAGAACTGCTGAGTTATAAATACGATTATATTTTTTTTACCGGGTCTGTTTCAGCGGGAAAATCCGTTATGGCAAAAGCTGCAGAAACATTAACTCCCGTTACATTGGAATTAGGTGGAAAATCGCCTGCAATCGTTGATGAGAATGCCGATATCGATATAAGTGCCAAAAGGATAGTCTGGGGCAAATTTATAAATGCGGGCCAGACTTGCGTTGCTCCCGATTATGTATTGTGCTACCGCGGCAATAAAGACAAGTTAATTGGGAAAATGAAATATTACATTAAACAATTTTACGGAGAAGATCCTGTTTATAATTCCGAGTACCCGAAAATTATTGATGAAAAAGCATATTTAAGACTTAAAAAATTGATTTCGGGAGATATTGTATTTGGAGGAAAAAGCGACAACGATTCTCTAAAAATCGAGCCTACGATTATTGACAATGTGGAATTTTCAGATGAAATTATGAAAGAGGAAATATTCGGACCGATATTGCCGATATTAACTTTCGAGAAAATCGATGAAGTAATTGAAAATGTAAACGGTCGACCGAGTCCTTTAGCTGTGTACATTTTTACAAAAAATAAAGCCGTTTCTGAAAGGGTAATTAACGAAATAAACTTTGGAGGCGGTTGTGTAAACGATTGCCTGATGCATATTGCGTCAAACAAATTGCCTTTTGGAGGTGTAGGCGAAAGCGGTATGGGCGCGTATCACGGAAAATCCGGCTTTTTGACTTTCTCGCATGCAAAAAGTATTGTGGATAAAAATCTCAAACCGGATATAAAATTGCGCTATCCGCCTGCCGAAAACAAATTGAATTTTGTACGAAAATTTATGGGCGGACGATGGAAAAAGGGGAAATGATAATTACAGAATGTCTATAAAATGTTCACAGATTATAATAATTAAAATTATTTAAAAAGCAATAAATCATTGATACTTCTAATATACATCTAAACTTCTAATATACATCTAATATACTTCTAATATACTTCTAGTATACTTCTAATATATTCCAAGAAAGTAAAAAAGAATTTTAAAAAAGAGTTGATACTTTAAAATGGCAGCATCTGAAAAGTGGATTAAAAATATTAAGGAATTTTTAAAGCTGTATTATAACGACGAGATTATGTCGCTTGCTACAAAATTTCCAGATAAAAAGAGTCTTTATATTGATTTTTTTAATATAGAAGTTTTCAACAAAGACATTGCTGCCGATTTGTTGGAATCGCCCGACAGCATGATTGAGGCGTTTGAACAGGCTCTTTTTGAAACTGATTTGCCTTTTTCCGAACCTCTTAAAGATGCTCATGTAAGAATTACCAATCTGCCGTCAACTTCCAAAATTCCGATTAGAGATTTGAGAAGTAATGATTTGTCGCGTTTTATAGCTGTTGAAGGAATGGTAAGAAGGGCAACAGAAGTAAGACCCAAAATATTGAAAGCTGCATTTAGATGCTTAAGATGCGAGCATATAACTTATGTTGACCAGCCGGGTTCCAAAATGGAAGAACCGTATGCCGGATGTGAAAATGAAAATTGTTTGAAAAAAGGTCCATTTAAAATTGAAATTTCGGAATCGGAGTTTGAAGATTCTCAAAAAGGACAAATACAGGAATCGCCCGAGAATTTAAAAGGCGGAACAAATCCTCAGAGCATTGAAATAAAATTAAGTGACGATTTAACGGGACAGATATCTCCGGGCGACAGAGTGATTATAAACGGAACGCTAAGATCGGTTCAGAGACTTTTAAGAGAAGGAAAATCGACATACTACGACTTGATTATAGAAGCAAATTCAATTGAGAGACTTGATCAGGAATTTGATTCTCTTGACATAAGTGCGGAAGAAGAAAAAGAAATAAGAGATTTGAGTAAAGACCCTAGAATTGATGAAAAAATTATAGCGTCAATCGCTCCTACAATTTACGGAAGCGGTGTTTTAAGAAATGTAAAAGAAGCGCTTATGTTGCAGCTTTTCTCAGGAGTTGCAAAAGAGCTGCCTGACGGGTCGCGAGTCAGAGGGGACATACATATTATTTTGGTAGGAGACCCGGGTGTTGCAAAAAGTCAACTTTTAAGATATATTGTAAGGCTTTCTCCAAGAGGTGTTTTTACTTCCGGAAAAAGTGCCTCTGCAAGCGGACTTACCGCATCTGCCGTAAGAGACGAATTAGGAGACGGGCGCTGGACTATTGAAGGCGGTGCGCTTGTCATGGCCGATATGGGAATTGCTGCTGTAGACGAAATGGACAAAATGCGTGAAGAAGACAAAAGTGCACTTCATGAAGCAATGGAACAGCAGACGGTAAGTATTGCAAAAGCGGGGATTATTGCTACTTTAAAATCCAGATGTGCACTTCTTGGGGCTGCAAACCCGATTTACGGAAGATTTAACAGATACGAAGGAATTGCCGATCAAATCGATATGCCTCCTGCTCTTTTATCAAGATTTGACTTGATATTCGTTTTACTTGACATTCCAGAAAGCACAACAGATACGAAAATTGCAACTCACATAGTTCAAACTCATTATGCGGGGGAACTCATACAGCAAAAAAGAAACGTATCAAGTACCAAAATTACTCAAGAGTATATCGATGCACAAATTGAAGCTATAAACCCCGAAATTGAGCCGGAACTTTTGAGAAAGTATATTGCGTACGCAAGAAGAAATATTTATCCTGTAATGGACAGCGAAGCAAGAGAACATCTTATAAGTTTTTATACCAATTTAAGAAAATTGGGCGAAGGAAAAGATGCGGCTGTTCCCGCAACCGCAAGACAGCTTGAAGCACTTGTAAGATTAACGGAAGCAAGCGCAAGAGTAAGGCTTGACAACCGCGCAACTATCGAAGATGCAAGAAGAACGACAGAGCTGACACTTGAATGTTTAAAACAAGTCGGCGTAGATCCCACAACAGGAAGCTTTGATATCGACATGATAACAGCCGGAGTCAGCAAATCTCAAAGAGATAAAATAGGAATTTTAAAAGACGTAATAAGAACTATTGCCGACAGAACACAAGGAAATAAAGCTCACATTACTGAAATCATAGTAGAAGCGGAAAAGTTGGGAATTCCTAAAGAAGAAATTGAAACTTACTTGGAGCGTATGAGCAGAGCGGGAGAAATTATAAGACCGGATATAGAACACGTACGACTCGTAACCAGATATTGAATTTTAAAATGTAACCGGATATTTTATTTTTAAAATGTAATCGGATATTGAATTTAAAAAGTATAACAAGGTCAGCATAAAATGGAAACTGCGGAAACACTATATATAAAAATACATGAAAGGGATAAAAACATATTAATTGCCGTATGTGACAAAGAACTAATCGGAACGAAACTTAAATATAAAAAACGTGAAATTGAAATTTCCGAAAGTTTTTATAAAGGAGAAGAAAAAACAACGGAAGAAATATGTAATATTTTAAAAAACGCAACCAATGTAAATATAATGGGCGAAAAATCTATTAATTGTGCAATAAATGCAGGAATTATAGATTCAAACTTTGTAATATACATAGAAAATGTGCCTCATGCACTCTATTTTTTAATTTGAGAGAAAATAAATAAAATAATGAAATAAATAGAAAATGAAAATAAATAAATAAATAAATAAATAGAAAATGAAAATAAATAAATAAATAAATAGAAAATGAAAATAAATAAATAAAAGAATGAAAATAAATTAAAGAATGAAAATAAATTAAAGAATGAAAATAAATAAAAGAATGAAAATAAATTAAAAAATGAAAATAAATAAAAGAATGAAAATAAATTAAAAAATGAAAATAAATTAAAAAATTAAAAGAATTATGCAAATTCTTTTAATTCTTTTATACTGTCGAGTGTTTTTTGGTTTTCTTCTAAAATTGATTTTTCGATTGATGTAATTATATCGTCCATTGAAATTTTCAATTTATATCGTTTAACCGGTCTTCCTTTTTCATTTACTTTTTTTACTTCTCTTTGAGTAATCCATTTTTTGCCGAGAAGGTATTTCATTGAAACACTTACTTCCGGCTGTCTTAAACCGGACATACGCTCTATTTCATGAGATGAATACTCTTTTCCGTCCATCATACAAATAAGCGTGCTGGCAACAGGCCTTTTGAGATTGAGTCTCATTAAAAGGCTAACCAACTCATCCATTTCTTTGTCTTCTTCATACACGAAATTTACCTCCTAAATATAATCCGAAGTATTATAAAACACAGAATATATTATAATATTATAAAACATTTAATATATTGAAAACATTTAAAATTTCATAAGTATATTATAAAAAAACTTATAAAATCAATGTTATAGCTATATACAATATATTAAAAATATTATATAAACATATCGATTAATTACAACGTTTCAGGAATTATTTCAATAATAAAAACGTTAATAAATCAATTATGAATAAAAGTCAATAAATCAATTTTGAGTATATGTTATAAATCAATTATGAATAAACGTTATAAATCAATTATGAATAAACGTTATAAATCAATTATGAATAAACGTCATAAATCAATTGTGAATAAAACTTGAATAAATACTTATCTACAAAAATTATAATATAAAAATATAAAAGATATATAAAAAAACTTTTGAGAAAATACACTTTACTTAAAAAATCATATTATATTTTTATATTTTTTTATATTTTTATGGTTTTTATATATTTATGTTTTTTATATTTTCTATGATTATTTTAAAAATCTTTAATCGAATTCCGGAATTTCAAGTGCTTTATGCGGGCACATTTTTGTGCAAAGACCGCATCCGGTGCATTTTGACAAGTCGGCTTGAAGTTCCCAGTTTTCATCAAAGCTGAATACGCGTGTAGGGCAAACGGAAATACATGCTCCGCAGTCAACACATTCGTCTTCATCTCTTTTGATTGAAACGTCTAGCGGAATTACGGAGGCGCCTCTTGATGTAAAGCCTGCTTTTACGATATCAAACATATTGTCCGGTATTTCAATAATCATTATTCCGCCTTTTGAATGAATACTTGACGAAATCAAATTCAAAATCACTTTTGTTTCCAAAATAACTTCCGCAATAATCGTTGTGTTTATTTTATTGGGCGGTATTTGAATTTTTAATTTCATTGCAATTTCCTCCCGGAAAATAATTTACTAAAGTCTTCGCTGGTAATCAATCCGACGACGTTTCCTTCCGAGTCTACAACAGGCATTGCAGATATTCCGGCAGAAGAAAGCCTTGATGCTGCAACGTCTATTTTTTCATCGGGATAACAATAGATTACTTTTTTAGTCATACATTTTTCAACCGAATTAAGCGTTCCTTCCGAAACTGCTTTTGAAACGTCCCAAGAAGTAATAATTCCTTCAAGATGATTTTTTGGACCGAAAACGACCGGTATATGGTTTTTGGAACTCTCTCGCATCTTTCTTGCAGCTTCAACAACAGATCCCGTCTTTTCAATTGTAATAGGAAATTTGTCCATAATATCGCCAACAAGAGGGATTTTCATAGTCTCTTTCATCGGTTTTGCGGAAAGATTTTGAGGAATCGTTTCAACAGGAGTGCCAAGAATGAAATCTCCTTCCAAAATCCAACGCTTAAGCTCCGATGCAACTTTTCTTGCTCTTTTAAAACTCGAAAGAGGAGATGTGGGAACGGAGTGATTGTAAATTTCAACAAAACCCGATTTCAATTCCGCGTAACTAACCGTTTTAACGACCGGTCGATCTCTATTTTTAACAGAATAATCTTTAATTGAAACGGTTATGTCCGAGTCTCTAACAGATGTTGCTTTTGCCATATTTTCATCAAGAATCGGAATCGGGATTCCGATTCCTAAATAAAGACTCGTTCCGTATCCGGTAAATGCTGCCGCATTTACGTATTCGGGATTCATTTTTTTCATATCTCCCATCGTCATAAGCGTTCCAAAACCGGAAGCGGAAGAGCATTGTGTTCCGGGCCCGATTACATACCCTTGTGCACCACCTATGAAAATTCGAGTTCCGATACCAATAGACCTGTATTCCGGATCGTTTGAAAGAGGTGATAAAATTCCGGCTCCGGAATATGTAACATTTCTATAGTCGGGTAAAAGTTCTCCCATATAAGTATGAATTATTTTATTTGAGCCGTTTGTTGCAGAATCATATCTTTGATATGCATTTCTCGGATTTACCATAACAGCCTGATTCAAATCGTCAATAGTAATATTAGTCGTAATTTCTTTTAATGGATAACAGTCGGTTCCGTACGATTCCGCTTTAAGCTCTATCGTTCTTCCGCAAATCAAATCTTCGATTACGTTTGCACCGCCGTAGCGAATATCATCGACCGTGTTGTCGCGTGCAAGCTGAGTTGCACCTATATATGCATCAACTGCGGCGACACCTGAATATGCTTCAACTTTGTTCAAATAAGTCTTTGCCATACGAATAGGAATTTCCGAATGTCCGAAATTTAAAAACGCACCCGAAGAACACATTGCACCGAAAGTTCCGGTTGTTACAACATCAACTTCACGAGCAGCACGACCAAGACCGATTCTATCTACGATATCCGGCATTTCCTCAGCCGTAACTACGCATGCATCACCTCGTTTAATTTTCTCGTTTATTTCGGCTATTGTTTTTGACATAAAAAATACACTCCAAAACCGTAATTATTAACACGTTAAACGACTATAAAGTTTTTTAAACTATATAATTATATCGGGTTTTTAATAATAAAAACAAATAGTATTACTACCAGTAATTGAACTAAAAGATTTCAAATAATGTTACTTAACTAGAAAGATTCCAAATAACCAAATAATGTTACATAGATTCCAAAGCATCAATTCCTAAAACATCTAGTGCATTTCCGATTACGATTTTTGATGCATTGACAAGCGATATTCTGGCAAGTCTTACCTCCTCGTTTTCTTCATTTAAAACCGGTACAAATCTGTAAAACTGATTGAAAGAATCGGCCAGTTCTCGTGCATAAGTTGCAAAAGAATGGGCTTTTAAATCAATTGCACACATTTCTGTAATTGTTTGAAATTGGCTCAGTTTTTTTATCAAATCCGATTCATACTTTTCTTTGAAAATTGACATTTCGGAAGTTTCAGAAGTTTCTGAATTTTTAGAAGTTTTGGAAATTTCAGAATCAGAAATATCGCAAAAATTATAAATTTCGCATAAGTTTTCGGAAACAATGTTTTGCTCAATTGCTTTTTGTAATATTCCGGAAGCTCTTGCATAAGCGTATTGAATGTAAGGAGCGCCTTGTTTTTCAAAGTCCAAAGCCGAATTCCAGTCAAATACAGTCGATTTTTCAGGAGATACACGAATTATATCGTATCTAACTGCGCCGACTCCAACGCTTTTTGCGATACTTCTTTTTAATTCTTCCGAAGTATCCGGTCTTCTTTCATTTACTTCGTCGTACGCTTTTGAAATTACTTCATGCAAAAGGTCGTCGGCTGAAATGAATTTACCGCGTCTCGTACTCATTGAACCTTCAGAAAGAGATACGAATTCGAAAATTACGAGCTCGGGTGCAGGTTTGCCCAATACGTTTAAAGCTGCACAAAGTTGTCCTGAAATTAATTTGTGATCTGCACCAAATACGTTTATCATTCTGTCGGACTGCTCCGATTTCCAAATATGATATGCAATGTCGCGCGTTGTGTACAAAGAAGTTTTATTCGACCTTTGAATTACGAGCATTTTTTCAAAACCGTAGTCTGAGAGGTCTAAAACCAAAGCTTCCTTATCGTATTGCGTCAAACCTGTTTTTTTCAAAGAATCTATAATGGCCCAAACAGATCCGTCAAACAAAAACTTGGATTCTCGAACGAATTTATCGTGCGAGACGTTCATAAGCAAAAGCGTCTCTTTAATTCCCGAAATCGCCATATCGACATATTTTGTAAATTTCGAAAGCGTATCCTTATCGCCCGATTCAACCAATTTCATAAGTTCGTCGATTTCAACATTTATATAGTTTTCACGTAAAACTCCCGACTCGTTTAAAAGAGATTCGTTTTCATCATTGATTTTTCTTATGTCCGCATTTGCTTTTATGTAAGCTTCGGCAATCGCAAGGTCAGATTTTTTATTTAAATCCGGCGGATATTTATCACAAGCCCAAGTAACTACTGCAATCTGTCTTCCAATATCGTTTATATAATATTGAATTTCAACGTCAAATCCCGCTTTTTTAAGAATTCGACCAAGTGTATCTCCTATTATCGAGTTTCTAATGTGACCTACGTGAAGCGGTCCGTTCGGATTTGCCGATGTGTGTTCGAGAATAATTTTCCCTGTGTGAGTTCCCGAGCCGTAATTTTCTTTTTCGTCCAATATTTTTTTAACTGTTTTTTCAAAAAAAGAATTGGAAACGTAGCCGTTTATATACGGTCCGGCAGATTTAATTTCACCAACAAGAGAACCTTTTGGAATTGAAATATTTGAAACAATTTCTGAAGAAATTTGTGCCGGAGACTTTTTATAAATGCTTGCAAGTTCAAACGCTATTTTTGATGTCGTGTCGGCGTGTTCCGAAAATTCGGAATTTGATTCATCAAGTGAAACCGAAAAACCCGCCTTATTTGCGGCATCGTTTAAAATTTCCAAAAATTGTGAATTAAATGAATTATACAAAATAAATCACCGTAAATTAAAAAATTAAAGTAAAAAATTAAAGTATGAGTATAATGTAATTGATGTAATTTGGATTAAATAATATAAATTGAAATGTTATATAATGTAACTGAAATGTTATATAAAGTAACCCGTGATATATATTTTTAATTATTCAAAATATCATACTAATTATCAATAACATTTAATATATTTAAAATTCATTAATTGCTTTTTTAGATTTGGCTATCTGTTACGGAGATATAACGCATGACAAACTATTTTGTAACATTGACGATGAATTGCGATTTGGAATGTATTTATTGTGCGGGGGAATGTTCTGACTGTTTTGACGATTTCGATTGCTCAATAAATGTGGACTATGACGTTCCGGAAGATGTAAATTACGATATTGAAATTTTTAAAAAATTCATAGCAAAAGATAAGAATTCAAATATAATATTTTATGGAGGAGAGCCGCTTTTAAGAACAGATTTGATTATGAAATATATGGACGAGCTTGCTCCTGAAAATTTTCTACTCCATACAAACGCAATCAAGTTAAACATTCTTAAAACGGAATATTTAAACAGACTGCATACGATTTCAGTTTCTATCGACGGAGATAAAGATCTTACAGATTATTACAGAGGAAAAGGCGTTTACGAAACGATTGTGAAAAACACAAATGACGCGCGCTCGCGCGGATTTACAGGTGAAATTATTGCAAGAATGACTGTTCAGGAAGAAACCGATATTTATGAATCGGTAATTCATCTTTTAACTGATGAAAATTTATGTTTTGACAGTGTTCACTGGCAATTAAATGCTCTGTTTTGGAAAAACGATTACAAAAAAAGAAATTTTTCAAAGTGGGTTGAAGAGTCGTACAATCCGGGAGTTAAAAAACTTATAGATTATTGGGTAAATGCTATGAAAGAAGATAAAAAAGTATTGCGCATTTACCCGTTTGTTGCAATTACGGACACTTTGCTGAAAGGAGAAAAAACAAAACTTAGATGCGGTGCCGGATGGCAGGAATACAATATTCAAACTGACGGAAAAATTTCACCGTGCCCCGTTATGGCGGGAATGTCCGATTTTTATGTAGGAGATATAGTTTCGGCCGATCCGAAAAAATTAAAAGAAATCCATACAACCGGACCCTGCTTAAAATGTAACATTTACGACATTTGCGGCGGCAGATGCCTTTATGCAAATGCAACAATGAAATGGGGAGAAAAAGGCTTTGAAGAAGTATGCAAAACTGTACGTTTTTTAATCGAATCTTTGCAAAATGTTTTGCCCGAAATCAAAACGATGATAAAATACGGAACAATAGATGAAAAAGATTTCTCGGATTATATAAAATACAACAGCTGTGAAATCATTCCGTGAAAAAAAATGAAAAAACGAAAAAATAAAAAAAAGAAAAAAAAAAGAAAAAATAAAAAAACGAAAAAATAAAAAAGCGAAAAAAATAAAAAAGCGAAAAAAGAAAGCGAAGTTATTCAATATCGTAAAAAGAGGCGTTTACACCTCTTTCTTCCAATATTAATTTGATTTGTTCAAAAAACACGCCGGTTCCCGAAACAATTTGGTTTTCAAAAATGACGCCTTTTCCGCCCAAACCTCCAACACTTGTTGTTTTTGCAGCACAGGACGGGCTTTTCGGGATTCCTAAAAAATATATTTTAAAACCTTTATTATAAAGCATTTCAATCATATCGGCATACGGTGTAAACAACTTTTTACAAAATCTCATAAATTCTGGAGTCTGAAGCTGTTCTTTTGTAATTTCTCTTCTATCCAAACCTAAATAAATCGCCTCGGGGCACGGAAGTTGAATCACACTTTTGTTTGAAACGTCAAACGAAGGAGGAGAAGAAAGACCGATTAAACGCACGTTTTTATTAAAGATACAATGAGGAACTACAAAGATTTCCGAAGATTCTATATCCGATTTATTCATATAATCACAACTGTCGGAAACAGGTTAGGTTAAAGGTCAGGCCAAATGAAAAAAAAACGATAAAAAAATAAAAATTAAAAAGCAAAAAACGATTAAATTAAATATAAAATGTATATAAGTATATCAAAATTAAAAGTTCTGCAATCAATACGATTAACAGTATTTTGTGTTTTTTTATAAAAGCTTTTGAAGTTTCCAATGAAGTTTCAGATTCCGAACGCATAATTTTATTTATGTAACTAAAATATTTAAATTATACTCATAAATTAAATTTACACTCATAAATTTATTAATACTTAAAGAACATATTGTTAGTTTTATATCATCTATATTAATTATTTTATTATATCATTTTATTATATCATTTTATTATATTTCATTTTTTATTTATATTTTATTTATAATTTATTTATATTGTATTTAATTTAAGGAGAATTTTTAATGTCTCTAAAATGTTTAAGAACGCATTACACTAATGAAATCAATACTGATGAGGATGACGGAAAAGAAATTACAATGGCAGGATGGGTTCACGAAGTTCGTGATCTTGGAGGAATCTGTTTTGTCGTTTTAAGAGATAGAGAAGGTCTTGCACAAATTACGCTTGTAAAGAAGAGAACGGAACCTGCAGTTTTGGATATTGCAAGACATTTGCCTCGTGAGTCTATTGTTTCAATTAAAGGAAATGTAAAAGTAGAACCGAAAGCACCTGGCGGATATGAAATAATTCCGGTTAAAATATGTGTTTTAAATGAAGCCGAAACGCCTCTTCCGATGGATACGACCGGAAAAGTCGATGCGGAACTTGATACAAGGCTTGATTCAAGGTATATCGATTTAAGACGTGAAGAGAATTTGGCGATATTTAAAATCAGAAGTGAAGTTGAAAAAGCGATTCGAATGTTTTTCTACGAAAACGGATTTATGGAGACAACAACGCCGAAAATTGTAGCCGCCGCAACAGAGGGAGGAACCGATCTGTTTCCAATTACATACTTTAATAGAGAAGCGTTCTTAAACCAAAGTCCTCAGCTTTTCAAACAAATTTTGATGAGTGCCGGACTTGACCGTATTTTTGAAATCGGACCAATTTTCAGAGCGGAAGAACACGACACGCGCAGACACTTAAACGAAGCAACGTCGGTAGATATAGAAATGAGTTTTGCAGACCATGAAGACGTAATGGAAGTTTTGGAAAACATGATTCATTATATATATTTGCACGTAGATGAAAATTGTAAAGATTCCTTAAAAGCGCTTGAAATCGAGCTTAAAATTCCGACACTTCCGTTTAAAAAATATACTTATGATGAAGTAATTGAAATTTTAAACAACACCGGAGAACTTGAAGAGCAATTGGTTTGGGGAGACGATTTGGATACTCATTCGGAACACGTACTCGGACAATATGTTTTGGAAACAACAGGTGAAGATCACTACTTTATTACAGACTGGCCAACTGAAACAAAACCGTTTTACGCAATGCCTTATAGAAACAAGCCCGAAATTTCAAAATCGTTTGACATGATGCACACGAAAATGGAACTTTCGTCAGGCGCTCAGAGATGTCATATATACGACGTTTTACTAAAACAATTGGACGCAAAAGGACTTGATGCCGAAAACTTCGAATTTTATTTAAAGCCGTTTAGATACGGAATCCCGCCGCACGGCGGATTTGGAGTCGGGCTTGAGCGATTGATTATGACTATGCTCAATTTGCAAAACATAAGAGAAGCCGTAATATTCCCAAGAGACAGAAAACGCTTGTCGCCTTAAGTTTAAACGATTTAAAACGAGTTGTAAAAATGTCTGAAAGAAATAAACAAACGGATTCACCCGAAAAGAACGCGGCCGGAATTTCAGCCGCAAAATTAGTAAAAGACGGAGATATCCTGGGACTTGGCACAGGCTCGACCGTTTTATATACGATAAAAGAACTCGGGCGAAGAATAAGAGAAGAAGGACTTAAAATTAAAGGAATTCCAACTTCTTTTAGTACGGAAGAAGCAGCAATTAATGAAAATATTCCGCTTACTTCTTTTTCTCATACACCGTATGTAGATATTGCAATTGACGGAGCCGACATGTTTGATGCCGATTTTTATGCAATTAAAGGCGGCGGAGCCGCCCACACAAGAGAAAAAGTGGTTGCATACTCTGCAAAAAGATTTGTATTGGTTGCCGATGAGAAAAAGAAAAGCGAAAAATTAAATATGCCCGTTCCCGTTGAAATTTTGCCCTTTTCAAAGCTTTTCGTTATGGAGAAAATAAAAGAAGCGGGAGGAATTCCGGTATTGAGATTGGGTGCAAAAAAAGACGGACCCGTCATCACCGATAACGGAAATTTCATTTTGGACTGCGACTTTAAAACAATAGAAAACCCGGAAAAAACAGCACAAATATTAAACGAAATTCCGGGAATCGTTGAACACGGAATATTTAAAAATGTAAGCGAAATCCATATCGGAAAAGCTGACGGAACGGTTGAAATCTTAAAAAAGAAATAAACAATTGGAATATTAAAAAAGAAATAAAACGGTTGAAATCTTAAAAAAGAAATAAAAACGATTGAAATATTAAAGAAAT
>JAAYST010000040.1 GCA_012518265.1 Candidatus Methanofrustulum fimipullorum
AAGATATTGAAAGATATTGAAATAAGAATTATTTCAGATTCTCAGGGCATAAAATTCTGTTATAAGAGCCCGAAGGGCATTGAGATATTGTAGGATGTCCCATTGAAGCGCATATTGTATCGACCGATTTTTTTGAAACAAAAGGTTCAATTCTTGAAACCTCGTCACAAATCTCTTTTGGAGAAATTCCGTATTTTCCGAAAACCAATTCAAGAATTTGATGTCGGTGAACCAAAAAAGAAGCATATTTCACTCCGATATCAGTTAACCGAACACCTCGATACGGCTCTCTGTAGACATATCCTTCATCAACGAGTTCATCCAGAGTTTTTGTCACAGTCGACGGCTCAACGCCAAGATTTTCAGAAAGCTCGTTCGTTCGAACAAGATCGTTTTTTGAAAGCAAATATTTCATATAAGGAATTTTCCGAGGAGTTAATTCAAGCCCGGAAAAAGAACCCTTTTCAAAATTAACAGACATATAAATTATTATCAATATATCCATTATATATAAATATTTTGACAAATACCAAACTTTTGCTTGGATTTTTGGTACGTTGGAAAAAATAGATTTGTAAAAAGAAAAAAACAATACAACAAATTTACGAGACCGACATCACATATCGCATATGACCTGTCCGAAGGACAGGTCTAACAACACGATCCTTCGCGAACAGCGAAGGGGCAAATTAAAAATCGGGCACCCTAACGCCCGGTTTTTTTTAGCAAAAGGACAATTCGTTCATAACATCTGTTTTTGACAAAATTCCTTTCGGGACTCCGTCGATAGTAACAATCAATTGACCGATATTGTATTTTTGGAACAGTTTTACCACGTCGTAAAGTTGCATTTCACCGTCAACTGTTATCAATTCTTTTGTCATGATATCTTTTACACGGTCTTCCGTTCTGTTTTGTGAGACGGCTCTTGTTATATCGGTCGTTGTTGCAACGCCTACTATTTTTCCGGAATCTTCTACTGCTGCACCGTGAATATTGTATTTTATAAAATGAGATGAAGCGTCTGCCAAACTGTCGTCCGGTCTTAATGTAGAATCTTCTGAAAGCGGACGCATGTAGTGAGATACCGTTTTTTGAGGAAGTGAAACCATTTCACATATATTAATTAGAAGACTGTTATTTGTATCGTCACGACCGAATACAACTCCTCTTACAATTAAACGATTTATAGGAGTAGGACCGATTTGAAGAGAATCGCCTGCTGCGAATGCTTTTGTATTTCCTAAAATTTTTAAAAGTCCGTTACATTTTTCCGTGCTTCGGACAGTTGTTAAAGAAATTTCGGCAACTGTTGTATTTTCAACAAATTCTCCATTTCTGTAAATAGGAACCAGCGTTTCTTCCTGCAAATTCTCAATATCCATTACCTGGTAAGCGGTCCCAGTTGGACGATACCCGCCTTTTGGACCCGGAACTCCCTCAACTAAAGATAATGCCTTTAAAAGTTGCATTTGATTTCTAACAGTTCCGGGATTTCTGTCAATTAATCTTGCAATGGCTTCACCCTTAACAACAGTTTCGTGTTGCCGATGCAAATTAATAAGTGCATTTAAGATATCTCGCTGAATCGGTGTTAAATCCATAAATTACCTTCCAAGAATTAAATTTAAAATTAAATATAATGAAAAATAGAGTATAACTGTAGTGTATATATGAAGAACATATATAAATAAATGATTAAAAAAAAGAAAATACAGTATAAAATGACATTTAAAATGATAAATTGATGATAATTAGATTATAAATAAATTATAATAAATTATAATTAATAAGATATTTTAGTAAAAATTAGAAAAAACAAAAGCAAAAAATTAAAAGGAAAAATCAAAAAATGAAAAATATGTTTTTAATTCGTGTCAGAGACATGAATTAAAAACGGAAATATTTTTATATTACTATTATTATTATTATTATTAGATATAACCCATTACCAGGTTTACGGTATTTGTATCATTTAGTGAAATTACACTTCTTTTTGAAGACTGTGTAAAAATTAAAGATTTTTTATTTATTCTGTTAAGAATTACTATATATTCTTCGCCTACATTTACACTTCCTTTCATAAGTGTAACTCTTATATTATCGTTTTCTTTTAAATTTTTAAAATCATCTTCTTTTAAAACATTAATTACATTGCAGTAATATGTGTTTCCGTTATGAAGTGTACCTTCAACCATCAAACCTGTTATTTTAACTTTTAATACGAGATCGGATTCATTTATAATTTCTTTTAAGTCATTTGATTCGGTATACGGCTTTTTTGTATCTTTTGTATCCTTTGTACTCGTATTTTTAAATGTGTTTATATAATCTTTAAATTCTTTTTTGCCTTTAACAGCGATTTCAGAAATTTGTTTTCCATACATTGTGCTTTTTCCGATATCGTTTAAAGGAATGAAAATATCAGTTACCGATCTATAGCGTGTTTTGTCGTAAAAGAGTGAATCCGTTTTTTCAAGTATTAGTACATAATCGTTTCCGACTTTGTAATCGTGTTGATTATTACCTGTTTCATATACATAATTTATATTATCTACAATGTTTTTACCTTTTACTTCAAACAAATAGATTTCATTTTCAGAAACTTCGCCTCTTAAAACATCTTTTATTTTAAATTTATATTCCGTATAATATTCATTACTTGTATTGTATGACAAATATTCCGCAACTACAATACAATCGCTTAAATTAATTGCTTCCGGAAAAGTCAAAAAAGTTTTTTGAGCCGTCACATTTGCAATTGTTTCTGAATCGGACACATTTGATTTGTTTGAATTTTCTTCGTTTAAATCCAAGCAACCGGAAGATATTATTAATAAAGAAATAATTAAAAAAGAAGTTATTATTTTAATATATTTAGTTGACATAAATATAATCCCCCCCATATTCATAATTAATATACTTGCTGTAAATGCCTTTTTTTCATATTATTTCTTAACATATTTTATTACGCCTGTCGTTTCTTACAATCTTTTAAAATCTTGCAATATGTTCTATGTATCAAGTAATATTTAAATACCACCAAAAAAAAAAGAAAATGAAAAAGGAAAAAGAAAAA